>DXIA01000120.1 GCA_019113125.1 Candidatus Pygmaiobacter gallistercoris
AACGGGACCTCCGGTTATGAGGAGGCCGCCGCTCAGGGGCTGATCGCCGGCATCAACGCCGCCCGGATGGTGCAGGGGAAGGAGCCGGTGCTGCTCGAGCGGCAGTCGAGCTACATCGGCACCCTGATCGACGACCTGGTGACCAAGGGGGTTATGGATCCCTATCGGATGATGACCAGCCGCAGCGAGTACCGGCTGACCCTGCGCCAGGACAACGCCGACAGCCGGCTCACCCCGCTGGGACGGGAGATCGGGCTGGTGGATGACGCCCGTTGGGCGAAGTTCGAGGCGGACCAGGCTGCCAAGAAGGCGGAGCTTGCCCGTCTTTCAGCGCGGATTCTCCGGCCCGCCGAGAGTAACCCGCTGCTCGCCGCTCTCGGGGAGCCGCAGACCAATACCGGGATTCCGGCCATCGAGCTGCTGCGCCGCCCCGCAGTGCGCTATGCCGCGCTGGTTGAGCTGATCGGCCCCGGGGAAGGGGTCAGCCCCCATGTGGCAAACCAGCTCGAGACCGAGATCAAGTATGAGGGCTATATCCGCCGCCAGCAGCAGAAGATCGCCTCGCTGGCAAGACAGGAGAAGGTTGTGATCCCGGCCGACTTCGACTACGACAGGATCACCGGCATCCGGCTTGAGGCGCGGGAGAAACTCTCCAAAATCCGCCCGCGCAACCTCGGGCAGGCCGGCCGGATCCCGGGGGTCAACCCGGCGGATATCGCGGTGCTGTCGGTGGAGCTCGCCGCCCGTCGCGCCGCGGCAAAAAAGGGGGAAAAAGATGATTGACTGTGGAAGACTGCGGGAGAATGCCGCCCGCTGCGGGGTGCCGCTGACCGAGGAACAGGCGCAGCTGCTCGACCGGTACGCCGCGCTGCTGGTCGAGACCAACGCCCGGTTTAACCTCACCGCAATCACCGATCCCGAGGGGATCGAGAACAAGCATTTCATCGACTCGCTGCTGCTCGCCGCCCAGCCGGAGGTCGCCGGCAGTCTGGTGGATGTCGGCAGCGGGGCAGGATTTCCCGGGGTGGTCGCGAAGATCTACAAGTCGGATCTCGCGCTCACCCTGCTCGAGCCGACCGGCAAGCGGCTGGATTTTCTGCGGGATCTCTGCGGCGCACTCGGCCTTTCGGCTGATTTTGTCAAGGAACGGGCGGAGGAGGCGGCCCGCAAGGGTTGGCGGGAGCAGTTTGACACCGCAACCGCCCGGGCGGTCGCCCGGCTCAACAAGCTCGCAGAATACTGCCTGCCGCTGGTGCGGGTCGGCGGCAGTTTTCTCGCAATGAAGGCGGAATCCGCCGCCGAGGAGCTGGAGGAGGCCCGTCCCGCGATCCGCAAACTCGGGGGAGAGGTGACCGCGCTGCGGCGGTTCTCGCTGCCCGGCGGGGACGAGCGGGGGATCATCGTCATCAAAAAGATATCGCAGACTCCGCCAGTATACCCCAGAAACGGCGGAAAGATTGCAAAATCCCCCCTCAAATGACAGGCAAGGCTCGAATTTTGTAAATGGAAAAAACTGGTAATTTTGATCCTTTTGTGATATCCTGTAACTGTTCCGAAGAACTGGTAGTCTTTGGACGGCTGCAGGATTTTTTTTGCGAAAGGGGGCGGGCGGGATGCTTTTCTCGAAACTTCAGGTGGCCGGACAGGTGGTGCTGGTACCGCTGGACCAGATCAAGCCCTCGCCCTGGCAGGCGCGGCGGCGGTTCGACCAAAAGGAGCTGCAGGCGCTCGCGGTCAGTATTCGGGAGAATGGGCTGCTGCAGCCGGTCACCCTGCTGCGGGCCGGCCGGGACCGGTATCTGCTGGTGGCGGGGGAGCGGCGGGTGCGGGCGGCAAAGATGATCGGCATGGAGAAGATTCCCGCAATCCTCGTTGACTACGAGGATGGACAGGCCGCCACCCTCGCCCTCGAGGAGAATCTGCGGCGGCAGCAGCTCGGCCCATTTGAGGAGGCCGAGGCACTGCGCCAGCTGCTTGCTCTCTGGGGCTGCACCCAGTCGGAGGGAGCAAAACGAATGGGGCTCTCCCAAAGTGCCCTCGCAAACAAGCTGCGGCTGCTCAACCTCTCCGGAGAGGTTCGCACCGCCGCCGAAGAGGCTGGCTTGACCGAGCGACATGTCCGGGCGCTGCTGCGGCTTGAAAAGGAGACGGATCAGCTCGGACTTATCAGTGAAATCGCCGCCGGCTCGCTGACCGTCAGCCAGACCGAACGGCGGGTGGAACAGCTGCTGCGGGGGGCAAAGCAACGCCCTGCCCGCAAAGGAATGGTGCGGGATGTGCGGATCTTTGTCAATACCGTCAACCGGGCGGTCAGCCTGATGAAGAGCGCCGGCATCCCGGCCAGTGTTGAGCAGCGGCAGAGTGGAGATGTGCTGGAGTACCTGGTGCGGATCCCAACAAACAAGGCAACCCTTCACTAATATATTGCACGCAGGAAACGGCGAACTTCGGTTCGCCGTTTTTCTGTTGTTTCACGTGAAACAAACACAGGATCACTGTTTCACGTGAAACAAAGGTAAAAAAAGCGACAAAAGAGAAAAAACGGGTTCCACCCGTCCGGTGTCTGTGCTATAATTGGCAATACAGGAGTTGATTGAGTTTGAGTAAGGTCGTTGCGATCACAAATCAGAAGGGCGGGGTGGGGAAGACCACCACCGCCGTCAACCTCGCCTCGGCGGTCGCCGCCGTCGGCAAGCGGGTGCTGCTGGTCGATCTCGATCCGCAGGGCAACAGCACCAGCGGCTATGGTATCTCCAAGCGTGGGGTGGAGCGCAGCGTCTATCAGCTGCTGATCGGGGAGGCTCCGGCGGAGGAGTGTATTCTCAAGACCAAGTATCAGGTTGACCTGATTCCCTCGAATATCCAGCTATCGGGGGCCGGCATCGAACTGGTCACCCTGGACCGGCGGGAGGCCCGGCTGCGGGAGGGACTGGCTCCGGTGCTGAAGAATTATGATTTTGTCTTTATCGACTGCCCGCCCTCGCTGGATCTTTTGACCCTCAACGGCCTGTGTGCCTGCGACACGGTTTTGGTGCCGATCCAGTGTGAGTTTTTCGCGCTGGAGGGGCTGTCCGAGCTGATGAGCACGGTGCGGACGGTGAAAAAGCGGTACAACCGGTATCTTGAGATCGAAGGGGTACTGCTGACGATGTATGACGGGCGGCTGAATCTGACGCTGCAGGTGGTAGCGGAGGTCAAGAAGTACTTCCCGAACAAGGTTTACAAGACGGCGATTCCCCGCAATGTCCGGCTCTCGGAGGCCCCCAGCTTCGGCGCCCCGGTCAACTATTATGACCGGAGCTCGAAGGGGGCACAGGCCTATGCGGAGCTGGCGGCAGAGTTTTTGGCGGCAAACCGGGGCGCCGAAGCGTGAGCGAAGGGGGAAGAAGAGGCGGATTTTAAAAAATCCGTCGGGCCGGCAGGAAAAGCCTGAGCGAGAGAAAGACCAGAGGCCGGCCCCGTGCCCCGGTCAACTATTATGACCGGAGCTCGAAGGGGGCACAGGCCTATGCGGAGCTGGCGGCAGAGTTTTTGGCGGCAAACCGATGAAGGAGAAAAATTCCGCGGCGGAATGCATCCGGCGCGGGGGACCAACAATACAGAAGAAAAGGGGGAATCCGTTTGGCGGCAAAAAAAGGCGGACTCGGCCGGGGACTTGAATCTCTGTTTGCCGACTCCGGCACCACGGAGGCGAGCGCGCCGAGCAATCTGCCGATCGCGGAGATCGAACCGGATAAAAACCAACCGAGAAAGCATTTTGCGCCGGAAAGTCTCTCCGAGCTGGCTGAGTCGATCCGGCAGCACGGGGTGCTGCAGCCGATTACCGTCCGGCCGAATCCCGCCGGCGGCTACCAGATTATCGCCGGCGAGCGGCGGTGGCGGGCCGCGCGGGAGGCGGGACTGGTTGAGATCCCGGCGATTGTGCGGGAGATCGGCGATCAGGACGCGATGGAGCTCGCGTTGGTCGAGAATCTACAGCGGGAGGACCTCAACCCAGTCGAAGAGGCGTTCGGCTACCGTCAGCTGATCGACCGCTGTGGCCTGACCCAGGAGCAGGCGGCGGCGCGGGTCGCAAAGAGCCGGCCGGCGGTCGCCAACGCGCTGCGGCTGCTCACCCTGCCGGAAGAGGTGCTCACCCTGCTGCGGCGGGGGGAGATCAGCGCCGGACATGCCCGGGCGGCCCTCACGCTGGAGGATCCCGCCGCCCAGATCGAGGCGGTGCGGCTGATGATCGCCCAGCGGCTCAATGTGCGGCAGGCGGAGGCGCTCTGCAAGCGGATGGCAAAGCCTGCCCGGCCGAAGAAGGAGACCCATCGCCCGGCCTTCCCCTGCGAGGTGGAGCTCGCGCTGCAGGAGACCCTCGGCACCGAGGTCGGGGTTCGGTATAAGGATGGAAAAGGCGTGCTGCAGCTGCACTTTTACAGCGATGATCAGCTGCGCGCGTTTGCGAATCTTTTGGGAAACTATGAGAAGGAGAAGAAGGACTAATGCTGGACATCAAGTTTGTGCGGGAAAATCCCGAGATCGTCAAGGAGAACATCAAAAAGAAGTTCCAGGATGAAAAGCTGCCGCTGGTGGACGAGGTCATCGCGCTGGACGCCGAGAACCGCAAGACCATCACCGAGGCCGAGGCGCTGCGGGCCGAGCGCAACCGCCTGTCCAAGACCATCGGCGGTCTGATGGGGCAGGGGAAGAAGGAGGAGGCCGAGCAGGTCAAGGCGCAGGTTGCCCAGCAGGCCGATCGGCTCAAGGAACTCGAGGCGAAGGAGACCGAGCTCGCCGACAAGATCCGGACCATCATGCTCACCATCCCGAACATCATCGATCCGAGCGTACCCATCGGCCCGGACGACAGCCACAACGTCGAGGTGCAGCGGTTCGGCGAGCCGGTGGTGCCGGATTTTGAGATCCCCTACCACACCCAGATCATGGAGAGCTTTGACGGCATCGACCTCGACAGCGCCCGCCGGGTCGCCGGTAACGGTTTCTACTACCTGCTCGGGGACATCGCACGGCTGCACGAGGCGGTGCTCGCCTATGCGCGGGACTTCATGATCGACAAGAAGGGCTTTACCTATGTCATTCCGCCCTTCATGATGCACGGTGCAGTGGTGCAGGGGGTCATGAGTTTCCCCGAGATGGACGCGATGATGTACAAGATCGAGGGAGAGGACCTCTACCTGATCGGTACCAGTGAACACACGATGATCGGCCGGTTCGTCGACCAGATCATCCCGGAGGAGCAGCTGCCGCTGACCCTGACCAGCTACAGCCCCTGTTTCCGCAAGGAGAAGGGGAGCCACGGCATCGAAGAGCGGGGCGTCTACCGGATCCACCAGTTCGAGAAACAGGAGATGATCGTCGTCTGCCGCCCCGAGGAGAGCATGGAGTGGTACGACAAGCTCTGGAAGAACAGCGTCGAGCTCTTCCGCAGCATGGACATCCCGGTGCGGCAGCTTGAGTGCTGCAGCGGCGACCTCGCCGACCTGAAGGTCAAGAGCTGCGACATCGAGGCCTGGAGTCCCCGCCAGCAGAAGTACTTCGAGGTCTGCAGCTGCTCCAACCTTGGCGACGCACAGGCCCGGCGTCTGCGGATCCGGGTCAAGGGCGCCGACGGCAAGAACTACCTCGCCCACACCCTCAACAACACCTGTGTCGCCCCGCCGCGGATGCTGATCGCTCTGCTCGAGAATAACCTGCAGGCCGACGGCAGTGTGCGGATCCCCGAGGTGCTGCGCCCCTATATGGGCGGCAAGGCAGAACTGCGGCCGAAGAAAAAATAATCTGGAAATTTATGGAAATTGGGACGATGCTGCATCGTCCCAATTTTTTTGGGGAAAACAGCGGATACCGGGATAAAAAAGGTTGACAATCGGTGAAAAAACCGATATAATATTAAAGCACCATTCAAAAATGGCTTGCTTAAATGGCGGTATAGCTCAGTTGGCTAGAGCATTCGGTTCATACCCGAAGTGTCACCGGTTCGAATCCAGTTACCGCTACCAAACAAAGTTTAGGTAAACCAGTAGGGTACCGCTTGCAATAGCGGGTGGTGTGAGGCTTTACGATTTTACCTAAGCTTTGCACGGCCCGATGGTCAAGCGGTCAAGACACCACCCTTTCACGGTGGTATCCCGGGTTCGATTCCCGGTCGGGTCACCAAACGAGACAAATCCGAATCCACGTCTGTGGATTCGGATTTGTTTTTTTTGATCAAAAAGATGCAGCGCGGGCCGGAGAGAGAAAATTTTGGCGGGTGCTGCATCTTTTGCTGCGGGGGAGAGGGAAGTTTTCCACCGGAGCCGGTCGTTTGTGCGGAAAATTAAATCCTCGCGCGGGGTGTTTTGGACGTTTCATGGAAAGAGAGGAGAACAAGCATTCCAAACCTGCGGCATGAACGACAGATTTCAACCGAGGGACATCTCTATTGTGGAAAACCCGGGATGCAAAGCAATCCTCTCTGCCGACGACGACAATAAAAAACGGGGCGGAATTACCGCTCCGTTTTATCTTGTGTGGCTTATTCCCGCCTTGTCATCCGAACCGCGGCAAAACCGGCCAGTGCCGGCAGGATCACACAGGCTGCCATCCCTGCGCCGTTGCCGGTGATCAGAAAGTAAAACAGCCCCAAAAGACCGCAGACCATGATCAAAAGGGCAAAGAGCGCAAGGCCCCGCCGCAGCACCTCGGCGCGGTTCTTTGTAAGTACAAGGGTGAGGATATCCTCCGGCGCCGCTGCGATGTGGTGGGCGCCCGCCTCCTCCAGTTCCGCCTGGCCGCGAAAGCCCCACAGCACCCCGCAGTCGGCGGTCTTTGCGTTGCGGGCGGTGAAGATATCAACGTTGCTGTCCCCGACATAGAGCACCTGATCCGGCTGCAGCTTGAAGTCGGCGATCACCCGGTTGAGGGCGGCGGGATCCGGCTTGACCAGCGTGCCCTGCTGGCCGGCAACCGAATCGAAGACGCCGGGGAAATACTGCCCGACGATCTGGGTGACAAACTCGTGGGGCTTGTTCGAGACGACCCCGAGCAACACGCCCTTCGCCTTGAGGGAGGAGAGCAGCGCGGGAATGCCGGGGTAGGGGGCGGTGCAGTCCCGCATATGGAGCTGATAATACTCGTCAAACAGCCCGGTCGCCCGGTCGACGGCGGACTCGTCCTGCCGCATCGTCTCGGGCAGCATCCGCAAAATCAGATTTCGCCGCCCGTCCCCGACGAGGTGCTTGTACTGCTCGACGGTATAGGTGGGAAGGTTCATCTTCTCGAGTGCGTAGTTTGACGCATTGGCCAGATCCTCGATGGTGTTGAGCAGTGTTCCATCCAGGTCGAAAATGACAGCTTTGATCATAACGATATACTCCTCCCGGAAAAAAACCGGACCGATTGTCCGGCAGAATAACACAGATTACAGGTTGAATTCCAGCGCCTTTGCCCGGAAAAACTCCACCCCCCGCAGATGGTAGACCCGACGGGATGGGGTACAGATCCGCAGATCGCAGCGACCGGCCGACGCCGCGGTCGGAAAACGGGTGATCCGCAGCGAGAGCTCATCGGTGCAGACCGAGACGAGATACCGGGTAAATCCGCGGCAGTAGCTGACCGAGAGGGTGCGGTTGCTGTTGCGGCAAAATCCCTCCCGGAACACCCCCTCGAGGTTGCAGAGCAGTGCTCCCAGCGCGAGCAGCGCCAGCAGCCAGAGTACCGGGGCGACCGAGGGCAGCACCCGCAGCGAGACGGTGCCCAGCGCGCAGAGCAGTGCCAGCAGTGATCCGGGTTTCCAGAGATACTGTGCAAGGCTCTTTCGCCGCGGATTGCACAGCGGCTGCTCAGGCGGACAGAATTCCGGCAGCAGCCGCTGCAGCTGGGGCGCACTCTTTTTGCTCAGGGTGAAGACCGGCAGATCCTCGCCCCGAAAACAGCCGGCACTGAGGTAGAGCGGACAGCAGCGCAGCAGCCGGGCCGCCGGGGTGATCCGCAGACAGCCGGCGGTGATCGCATCGACAAAAACCCGCCGCTCGGTGTGGGTCACAAGACCGCCCCGGCTCACCAATACCCCGCCCGAGCGGGCCGCAGTGAACCGGTAGGTCCGCAGTAGACTGGAGAGCAGTGAGAGGGCGAAAAAGAGCAGGCCGAGCGCTGCGAGCAGCGAGAGGCTGGCCGGCAGAAAGGCGGTCAGCAGATGCTCGATCTGCAGAAATCCATCGATCGCAATGATCCGAAAATCCTCTCCCAGCAGCGAAAAGACCCGCCGTGCCGCAACGACCGAGAAAAAGGCGGTCGCGATCATGTTCGCCGACAGCAGCATGAAGATCAGACGCTCCGCCCCGACCGGGGCAAAGGCGCTCGCAGCCGCGGTGTCCGGCACAAGACGGCGGGAAAACTGCCGCGCCGCCCGCACCGGCAGTGTGAGTTTCAGGCTGCGCAGATTGCTGCCCGCTCGAAAGTAGACGGTCAGCACCGCGCCTCCGAGCAGACGGCAGAGCAGACTGCGGCGCAGCTCCACCGCGCTCACCTGAGCCAGCGGAAAGCGGCAGCTGCGCCGGAACAATACCCCGCTGCGCACCGTCAGCACCCCGCCCGCCAGCTCCACCGCGCTCGCACGGCGCATCGTCGCCAAAATTCCCGCGCAGGCCAGCAGAATCGCCAATTCCTGCAACAGCGCCACCCAGGCGGCGGAGAGCTCAAAGGACAGGATTGCCTGAATTACAGGAAGTACACAAATAACAATAATATACTTGACGTATTTTGTAAAATGCAGTGGATGAAGTCGAACCGGCCGCATCAGCCATCCCCTCCCGTCAGCAGCGCGCTGCGCAGCCGCTCGCTGTCCGCCGCCGTCAGCCCGATGATCAGGACGGTGGCTCCGGCGGTGAAGATCATCACCGCACAGGCGCCGAGCAGTCTGCCCAGTGGGGTGGAGAGGATCCAGACCCCGGTGACGCTCCGCAGCGGTACGCGCTGCAGCGTCCGGTAGAAAAAACCCCGCTCCACCGAGAACTCCCGCTCGCTCACCCGTACCCGGTAGCCCCGCCGGTGCAGCAGGCAGAGCCCGGTGCCCAGCAGTGTGCCGGCCGCAAAGAAGACCAGTGCCGCCAGCCAGTTCCAGAACAGCCAGAGCAGAAAGGCGATGGCGCCGCAAAGACCGGTCAGCCATCCCGCAGCCAGCAGCGCTCCTTTCCGATTAACTGTATAATTCATACAAAATACTCCGTTTCGTATAATCCGGTCTACCAATTCGGGTCGATGGAATCCCCATCCTGCAGGTTGGGCAGAACGGTGAGAACCTGGGCAAGATAGTTGCTGCGGACGGCATACTCGGCCACGCCGTCGATCTCGATCGCGTGCCGTTTGATGCCGTAGGGAATAAACCGCACAATCTCGGTGCGGTAGTACTGGTCGCCCTGCGGCTGTGCTGCGGGCTGATCGAAGACGAAGGTGACGGTCATCTCGGGCGGGATATTCTGCAGCGGCTCCTCCATCTGGTATTCCGCCCGGACCGAGCAGAGCAGCTGATAGAATTGCCCGAAGGTCTCATTCGAGAGATACTGGTCGTTCAAGCGGATCCGGCTGCCGGTCAGATCGAAGAGATAGGTCTTGCCGTCGGCGTCGATCTGAATCTGCCGCAGCGATTCCGCCGTCGGCGCCATCAGATACCGGCTCATCAGCGCGTACCAGGAAACCCCGGTCCAGTGGGCGTCATCCGCCGCAAGACGGTAGATTGCCGGCACCCCTTCGCGGTAGATGTAGTAGAAGTCATCCGCGCACAGGCCGATCCGCAGGGTGACCTGCCGGCCCAGCATCGCGAAGGAGAGGGTGGCATAGCGGTCGGTATCCGCGAGCCCGTACTGCTGCAGCTCAAAGTTGGAGGGGTAGAGGATGGCCACCCCGCTGGCCTTCAGCGAGGCGAGATCATCAAAATAGGTGTTGAAGGCGTCGGGATCGACATAGGCGGGCCGATCCCCGACAAGACGGTAGTTGTACCGCAGCCCCATCCCATCGGTCTGGGTGTAGGGCAGCCGGTCCAGCCGCAGCGTCTGTTCGCCCCGGGTCAGCTGGATGGTGGTGGGCAGCGCGTTGGCCTCGCCGTCGACAGGGGAGAGGGAGAGATCGAGGTAGCTGCTGATGTCCGAGAGAAGATAGGCGATCGAGGCGCGATCGATCCGGTAGACCGAGCTGCCCCCATTGACCCGGATATAATATTGATCGGAACCGATCAGCTGGCTGCCAACCTCGATCAGGATGCCGCCGCCGTCCGAGTAGCTGGCCTGCACCCGGGCAAGGGGATGGTCGAATCCGTAATCGACCGGTTCCTCCGGATCCTGTACCAGCGGCCCGATCGCACTCAGGCTGGTGCACTCCCGCGCGAGCTCGTCAAATGCCTCCTGAGACAACGGCAGCCCGGCGAGCTGTTCGCATTGGTAGGTTCCATCCTCCTGAAGAACAGAGTAGCTGCCCTGTGTATTTGTGACCTCAGCGGAGGCAAAGGCATTCTGCGCCCGGTCCGAGAGGGTGACCTCGGTCTGCTGCTCTCCCGGATTTTGGGGAAAGAAGAGGGAGAGAAAAACAGCCCCTGCGCCGAGAACGGCAAAGACGATGAGAGAGGTGAAAAACTGTTTGCTGATCTTCATTGCAGACCTCCGCAAAAAATGCAGTCAGAGACGGAAGTTCAGCGCTGCACCAGAGAACAGAATCCTGAACTTATCCTTCCTTTCATTATACAAAATATGCCGGCGGAAGGAAAGGTAAAGCCGAAAAATGAAAAAAGACCGCGGAATGTTTTTCCGCGGTCCCTGAGTGGTTTGGCTCAGCGGTGTTCTTCCAGATCCCACAGATGAGCAAGATCATGAAACGCAGTGTTCTTGGCCACGCAGACCACCTTGTCTCCGCCCAGCAGCACCGTGTTGCCGCGGGGGATGATCAGCTCCTGTCCCCGGGTGAGGAAGACGATGACCACCTCGTGGGGGATCTCGAGTTCGGCGAGGGTACGGCCGGAGAACTTGAAGTTATCCGGCAAAAAGACCTCGGTCAAAGAGGCGTCGCCGCCCGCGATGCTCATCAGGTGATGGATCGCATCGGTCTCGACCTCCCGCTCGATCAGCCGGGCGATGTTGTCGGTGCTGCTCACCGCGATGTCCACCCCCAGCTCCTTGAGCACCGGGGTGTTTTTGGGGTTGTTGACCCGGGCGACCGTCTTCTTGATGCCGAAGACCTTTTTGGCCAGCTGGCAGGCGATCAGATTGACCTCGTCCTTGCCGGTCACCCCGACCAGCGCCTGGCAGCTGCCGACCTTGGCGATCTCGAGGATCTCGACCAGGGTGCCGTCGCCGTGCACCACCGGGAAGTCCAGACTGTCGGCCAGCTGGCTGCAGGCGTGCTCGTCACTTTCAATGATAATCGGCTCATGGCCGTGTTCCATCAGGGTCTTGGAGAGGTAGTAGCCGACCTTTCCTCCGCCGACAATACAAACGCGCATCGGTCACTCATCCTCCTTTTTCAATGCAGTGTTGAGCAGGGTATCCACCGTCAGCAGGGTGGGGCAGATGGTGTGAATCGCCATCTGTCCGGCAAAAACCTCCTGCCGGGCGGGATCATAGATCCGGGCGGTGACATTCTGTACTCCGAAGATCTTGGTTGCCACCTGGGCGACTAAGATATTGGTGTTGTCGCTCGGGGTGACCGCCACGACCGCGTCGCAGCTCTCAATCCCGGCCGAGCGCAGCACATCGAGATCAATCGGTTCACCGCAGACGCAAAGGCCGGAGAACCCGGCCAGCCGAACATTGTTGGCGGGATCCAGAGCGGAAGCGCTCTTGTCCACAATCGAGACATCATGGCCGCGGCTCTCCAGTACCTGCGCGAGGAAGGAGCCGACCTTGCCGCAGCCGACAATCAGAACATTCAAACCATACACCTCATTCCAAGAAAGCAGTCAAAGGGCCTTGCCGGCGCCCCCTGCGCCGGGCAGCCATATTATAGCGTACTTCAGGGAAAATAGCAATAAATAGAAGGGGGGAAAACAGCAAAAAAATAAAAAGAAACCGGCAAAAAAACCGGCAAAGACTTGAAAAAATTAAAAAGTGTGGTATTATAATAAATGCACTATGCGTCCGTAGCTCAGTTGGATAGAGCGTTCGGCTCCGACCCGGAAGGCCGCAGGTTCGAATCCTGTCGGGCGCACCAGGCACACCCCGCAGCATCTGCTGCGGGGTTTTTTATTTGGAAAGGCCGCGCCGCCGCCTCGATTGCGCAGAGCGGGA
>DXIA01000121.1 GCA_019113125.1 Candidatus Pygmaiobacter gallistercoris
CTTGACGGACAAGATATTGTGCATTATACTGTTAATGCAACATAAATATTGTATAGTTTCCGCGGAGGTGGCAGTATGCCCCCGCGGGAATTTTTTCGGGAGGAGCAGAGCGGATGACCAAGGTAAAGACCATCGTCAAGCGGGACGGGCGGACCGTTCTCTACGATGAGACCAAGATCGCGGCGGCGGTGCTCAAGGCGCTGGCGGCCAGCGGCAACGAGGACCCCGCGGCGGCGGCGCGGATCGCAAATGCGGTGGGGGACCAGCTGTCGGTCGGCGGGGAGGAGAGCTCCCCGACCATCGAGCAGATTCAGGACACGGTGGAGAAGGAGCTGATGCGGGAGGGGTATGCCGACGCCGCAAAGCGGTACATCCTCTACCGGGAGAACCGGACCCGGATCCGGGACGGCAAGACCTCCCTGATGCGGGCGATCGACGAGATCACCAACGTCGACGCGCGGCTGAGCGACATGAAGCGGGACAACGCGAACATCGACGGCAACACCGCGATGGGCAGCATGCTGCAGATCGGCACCACCGGCGCGAAGGCCTACAACGAGCTGTATCTTTTGACCGACGAGCAGCGGGAGGCCTACCACAACGGGGACATCCACATCCACGACTTCGACTTCTACGCGCTGACCACCACCTGCACCCAGATCGACCTGCTGCGGCTGTTCAAGGACGGCTTTTCGACCGGCCACGGCTTTCTGCGGGAGCCCCAGAGCATCGCGAGCTACGCCGCCCTCGCGGCGATCGCGATCCAGTCCAACCAGAACGACCAGCACGGCGGCCAGGGGGTGCCGAACTTCGACTACGCGATGGCCGAGGGGGTGGCCAAGACCTTCAAGAAGAGCTATCTGCGCAAGCTGACCGAGTCGTTTGAGGACGTGACCGGCAGCTTTGAGCAGGAGGACTTCCTGCGGCAGATCCTCGAGGACACCACCGCCGAGGTCGGCGAGGGGCCGCGGCTGACCGACGACGCGGATCCCGGCAGGGCGGCGCTCTTCGACCGCCGGGTCGCCGAGACGCTGGCCGAGAGCGGCCGCCTCTCGCTCGAGGAGGCGGCCCGGATCGTCGGCTCCGCCCGTCACCGGGCCGAGCGGGACACCGACCGGGCGACCTACCAGGCGATGGAGGGCTTTGTCCACAACCTGAACACGATGCACTCCCGCGCGGGGGCCCAGACCCCGTTTTCCAGCATCAACTACGGCACCGACACCAGCCCCGAGGGGCGGATGGCGATCCGCAACGTGCTGCTGGCGACCGATGCGGGGCTCGGCCACGGGGAGACCGCGATCTTCCCGATCCACATCTTCAAGGTCAAGGAGGGGGTCAACTACAACGAGGGGGATCCCAACTACGACCTGTTTGAGCTCTCCTGCAAGGTGAGCGCCAAGCGGCTGTTCCCGAACTACGTCTTCCTCGACAGCCCCTTCAACCTGCAGTACTACAAGCCCGGCCACCCCGAGACCGAGGTCGCGACGATGGGCTGCCGCACCCGGGTGATGGGCAACGTCTACGACCCGACCCGCGAGATCTCCTACTCCCGCGGCAACCTCTCCTTCACCTCGATCAACCTGCCGCGGCTGGCGATCGAGAGCCATGGGGACGAGGCGCTGTTCTACGAGAAACTCGACGCGATGATGGACCTCGTCGCCCGGCAGCTGCTCGACCGGTTTGAGATCCAGGCCCGCAAGCGGGTCTACAACTACCCGTTCCTGATGGGGCAGGGGGTCTGGCTGGACAGCGACAAGCTCGGCCCGAACGACGAGGTGCGGGAGGTCTTAAAGCACGGCAGCCTCTCGATCGGCTTTATCGGCCTCGCCGAGACGCTGACCGCCCTCTACGGCCACCACCACGGCGAGAGCGAGGAGATGCAGCAGAAGGGCCTTTCGATCATCGGCCACATGCGGGAGTTCTGCGACAAGAAGGCCGCCGAGACCCACCTCAACTTCGGCCTGCTGGCCACCCCCGCCGAGGGCCTTTCGGGCCGGTTCATCCGGATGGACCAGAAACGGTACGGCAAGATCCCCGGCGTCACCGATCGGGAGTACTACACCAACAGTTTCCACATCCCGGTCTGGTACCCCATCTCGGCCTATGACAAGATCCGGCTCGAGGCGCCCTACCACGCGCTGACCAACGCCGGCCACATCAGCTATGTCGAGCTGGACGGGGACACCGCGAACAACGTCGAGGCGTTCGAGACGGTGGTCCGCTGGATGCACGACGCCGGGATCGGCTACGGCTCGATCAACCACCCGGTCGACCGGGACCCGGTCTGCGGCTATGTCGGGGTGATCGGGGACGTCTGCCCCCGCTGCGGCCGGCGGGAGGGCGAGGCGGTCAGCGCCGAAAAGCTCGCCGAGCTGCGCAAGAAGTACCCCGGGGTACCCCACTTCTGCGGCTGTGAATAAAGATATTGATAGATTCTTATAAAATGAAATGGAGGAGTAACGATGTCAGTCAACGAGAAGAAGGAAGTCGGCAAGGATGTCGGGTTTGAGCGGATTCGCCGGATCACCGGCTATCTGGTCGGCACGATGGACAAGTGGAACGACGCCAAGAAGGCGGAGGAGCGCGACCGGGTCAAGCACGGTCTGACCCGATGATCCGGGTCGCCGGTCTGGCGGACGACTCGATCGTCGACGGGCCCGGCATCCGGGTGACCGTCTTCGGCCAGGGCTGTCCCCACCACTGCCCGGGCTGTCAGAACCCCGAGACCTGGTCCTTTGCGGGCGGGGTCGAGATGAGCGAGGAGGCGCTGGCCGCCCGCATCCGCTCGAACCCCCTCGCCAAGGGGGTCACCTTTTCGGGCGGGGAGCCGTTCGCCCAGCCCGCCGGCTTTGCCAAGCTGGCCGAGCTGCTGCGGGCGGACTACGAGCTCGCCTCCTACACCGGCTACACCTTCGAGGAGCTCTACGCGATGGAGGACCCGGCGGTGCGAAAGCTGCTCGGGCTGCTCGACATCCTGGTCGACGGCCGGTTTGTCGAGGCCGAGCGGACGCTGACGCTGCGGTTCCGGGGCAGCCGGAACCAGCGGATCATCGATCTGCCGAGGAGCCTTGCCGCCGGCAGGGCGGTGCTCTGCACCGCCGAGCGGTGGACCGGCGGGGAGAACTGATACATAGGGCCGATTCCATCCGGAATCGGCCTTTTTTGAAACGGAGGAACCAACCATGCTGCAGGACATCCGGCCCCACCGGCTGGACATCTCATTCCACCCCGCCGCCCCCGGGCCAAAGAGCCGGGCGCTGGTCTTTGACCGGGACCAGCTGCTCGCCGCGGTGCACCGGGACCAGCTCGCGCTGCCCCGGGTCGCCGACTGCACCGGGGCGGAGCGGGCGACCTTTCTGTTCCGGCTGGACGAGACCGACTTCTTTCTGCTGCCCGCCCCCGCCGCGGCGGCGGGGTTTTCGATGCAGCCGGTCGCGCTGCTGCGCCGGGCCGGGCCGAAGGAGACCGCCTTCGCCGCGCTGACCGGCTACCAGCTTTATAAATGGTACCGGGACAACCGGTACTGCGGCCGGTGCGGGGGGCCGCTTATTCCCCTCGCGGGGGAGCGGGCGCTGCGGTGTGACCGGTGCGGCAACACCGTCTACCCCAGGATCGCGCCGGTGGTCATCGTCGGGGTGACGGATGGCGACCGGCTGCTGATGACCCGGTACGCCGGCGGGGACTACCGGGACTGGGCGCTGGTCGCCGGCTTTGTCGAGGTCGGGGAGACCCCCGAGGACGCCGCCCGGCGGGAGGTGCTGGAGGAGACCGGGGTGCAAATCCGGGATCTGCGGTATGTCGCAGCCCAGCCCTGGGCCTTCTCGGAGAGCCTGCTGCTCGGCTTTTTCGCCCGGCTCGAGGGCCCGGCCGCCCTCACCGTCCAGCGCAGCGAGCTCGCCGAGGCGGCCTGGATCCCCCGCGCGGAGATCCACCACCGGCCGGAGGACTTCAGCCTGACCGGCGAGCTGATCGACCGGTTCGTCCGGGGAGAACTTCCCTGGAAATAAAAAAGAGAGACCCGCAGGGTCTCTCTTTTTTTGCTGTTTGGGGATCAGCCCTTCATCTTCTCGAAGGCCTGCTCGAAATCGGCGATCAGATCCTCGACGTCCTCGCTGCCGACCGAGAACCGGATCAGGTTGCCGTAGGCGGACTTGGGGAACATCAGGGTGACCACGTCGCCCAGGCTGGTCGCGACCGGCGGGATGGTGGTGGCGTCGGCGAACTTCGCCATCTCCTCATAGCCGCCCTTCAGGTGGACGCAGAGCATCCCGCCGTAGCAGCCGTGGAGGAACATCTTCTCGGCCAGCGCGTGCTGGGGATGGCTCTCGAGGCCGGGATAGGTGACATAGTCGACCTCGGGCCGGGCCTCGAACCACTTGGCGAGGGTGAGGGCGTTGGCCGACTGGCGGGCGACCCGCAGGCCGAGGGTCTTGACCCCGCGCAGCGCGAGCCAGGCGTCAAAGGCGCTGATGTGGCAGCCGAGGTTGTCGCTGTAGTACCGCACCCGGTCGATGTCCTCCTTGCGGCCGGCGACGATGCCGCACAGCGCGTCGCCGTGGCCGACATAGTACTTGGTGCCGGAGTGGACGACGATGTCGGCGCCGAAATCCAGCGGCCGCAGCACATAGGGGGAGAGGAAGGTGTTGTCCACGATGAACTTGCAGCCGTGCTCGTGGGCGATCTTGGCGATCTCGGGCAGGTTGGCGAGTTTCAGCCGGGGGTTCGAGAGCGCCTCGAGGTAGATGACCTTGGTGTTGGGGCGCAGCGCCGCCTTGATGTTCTCGAGGTCGAGGATCTCGACCCGGGTGGTCTCGATGCCCTTGGCCGGCAGGATGTCGGCGAACATGCTGGAGGTGCACATGAAGGTGTCGTCCGAGCAGATGACATGGTCGCCGGCGTTGAGGTTGGAGAGCAGCGCGTTGCTGATCGCCGCCATGCCGCAGGCGCAGATGAAGGCGTCCTCCGAGTGCTCGAGCGCCTTGACCTTCTCGGCCAGCGCGTCGGCGGTCGGGTTGGTGGTGCGGCTGTAGATGTAGACGCCCGGGGCCCAGTCGGCGCCCTCGGCGAGTTTCTGGTCGTACTCCTCGGCGGTCTCGTAGCCGTAGGTGCTGGTCTCAAAGATCGGGGTGTTCATCGCGTGGGTGATCGGGTCGGGGGTGTCCCCGCACTTGATCGCCTTGGTGTTGAAATGCATCTTGCCGAAATCGGTATCGTATCTGCTCATTTGGTCCTCCTTAGAGATGTAATACTAAAGCTGCCGAAAGCCATTATACCCCGCAGCGGCGGGGATTGCAAACCCTTTTACTCGAGGATGCTCTCCTGCACCCCGCAGACGCCGACCGCCGCGAGGGCGACCATCAGGGTCAGCTGGGGCATCTGCCAGGTGTCCTTGACCGGGAACCGCTCCTTGGCGGCGTTGTGGGCGTAGACCTCGGGCCCGCCGTCCCCGATGCAGACCGCCGGCAGCCCCATCCCGATGGGGATCGAGGCGTTGGTCGGGCCGCCCTCGACCAGATAGGGCTTGTTGCCGAGGTACTCGATGCCGCTCCAGGTCGCCTCGACCAGCGGATCGTGCTGGCCCAGCGAGCCGGCCTTGATGTCGAAGTAGGTCTCGACCGAGTAGGTGATGGTGTCCTTGCCCCAGCGGGCGGTCTCCTCGGCGCAGGCCTCCTCGATGCAGCGGAAGACCTCCTTGTCCAGCGCCTCGAGCTCGGCCTCGCCGTTCGAGCGGTAGTTGATCTTGATCGAGGCCTCGGGGACGATCGCGTGGATCGCCGCGTCGGTGCCGGCGTGGAAGTTGGTGACCGCGAAGGTGGTCTTCGGGTAGGCCGGGACCTTGAGGTCGGCGATCTTGGCGACCGCGCGGGCGGCGGCGTGCAGCGGGTTGGCGATCTCGCCGAAGGCCATGTAGGCATGTCCACCGATGCCGTGGAAGGTGATCTTCAGCGTCTTGATGCCGGTGGACTGGTAGATGATCCCCTCGGCGCCGCAGCCGTCCATGTGGATGCTGGCGTCGATGTCCTTGTTCTCCGAGAAGAAGGCCTTCGCGCCACCGAAGGCGCCGATGCCCTCCTCCTGCACCGTGCCGAGGAACACCAGGTCCCCCTCGGTCTCGATGCCGGCGGCGTCGAGCGCCCGGATCAGCGAGAGCTCGGCCGCGAGGGCGCGGGTGTCGTCGACGATGCCGGGGCAGTGGACGAACTCGCCGTCAAAGGTCGCCTTGAGCGGGGTGTCCAGCCCGTAGACGGTGTCCATGTGGCCGTCGATGACCACCTTCGGGCCGTTTCCCTTGCCCTTGCGCACCCCGATCGCGTTGCCGGCGGCGTCGATGTGGACGTCGGACAGGCCCAGCGCCTTGAACTGCTCGGTCATGTAGGCCGCGCGCTTCTCCTCGTGGAAGGTCGGCGAGGGGATCTCGGTGATGGTCACCTGCTCCTTGACGCACCGCTCGTGGTCCTCCTTGAGGAAGGCGAGCGCCTTCTGTACCTTCTCATCGCCGGTGATCGCCTTCATCGCGGCCGCCCGCTTCTCACTCACGACATAATCCATTGTCATTCTCTCCCTTTCTTTTGGCCCCGGGGGGCCGTTGTGGTTACTCCGAAAGCCGCGCGCCGCAGGAGGGGCAGAACCGGTCCCGCGGCCCGCAGGCCGCCCCGCAGGCGGGGCAGGTCCGACCGACGTCCTTCGCGATCTTCGCGGTCAGTTCCTTCATCTTCATCTCGAGGTCGCTCACCCGCCCGAGCAGCGACTCGATCCGGTGCTCGGCGCTCTCGCTGCCGTCCGGCCAGCGGCCGGCGTTCATCAGGTAGAACGCCCGCCCGATCTCGCTGAAGGCCGACTCCCGCTCGCTGCGCAGCCGCATCAGCTCGAGCCGGGCGGCGGCCTCCTCCTTCTTCTCCCCGACCGCCTTGCCGGCGGCGGTGGCGGCGTCCCGCGCCCCCTCCGCCATCGCGGCGGCCCGGTCGGCCATCTCGTTCAAAAACCGTTTCATCCCGGAATCCATTCTGTTTTGTCCCCCAATCCTGCGCGGCGCGCCGCCGCGTTTGTTGTCCGCTCTCAGTATACCATTTTTTGCTCCCGCTGGCACCCCCCGGCGCAAATTTTTTTGCCCCCCGCCCCGCCGGGGTGGTATAATGGGGCGGGAAGGGGGGTTGCCGATGGACCGGGTCATTCTGCACTGCGACTGCAACGCCTTCTACGCGTCGGTCGAGCTGCTCGATCACCCCGCGCTGGCCGACCGGCCGGTCGCGGTCGGACGGGACGACGGCAGCCGCCACGGCATCATCCTCGCAAAGAACGAGCCGGCCAAGCGGATGGGGGTCAAGACCGCCCAGACCATCTGGCAGGCCCGGCGGCTCTGCCCCGACCTGGTGCTGCTCGCCCCCCACCACGAGAAGTACCGGGAGATGAGCCGGCGGATCAACCGGCTGTATGGGCGGTACACCGACCTGGTCGAGCCGTTCAGCATCGACGAGAGCTGGCTCGACGTCACCGGCAGCCTCCACCTCTTCGCCGCGAGCGGCAAAGAGCTGGCCGACCGGCTGCGGGAGGAGGTCCGCCGGCAGTTCGGCATCACCATCTCGGTCGGGGTCTCCTACAACAAGGTCTTCGCAAAGCTCGGCAGCGACTACAAAAAGCCGGACGCGACCACCGTCATCCCCCGGGGGGCCGAGCAGAAGATCCTCTGGCCGCTGCCGGTCGAGGCGATGCTCTTTGTCGGGGCGGCGGCCGCCGCCCGGCTGCGGGCGGTCGGGATCCGGACGATCGGGGATCTCGCCCTCGCCGACGAGACCCTCGTCACCGGGGTGCTCGGCCGGATGGGGGCGACGCTGCGGGGGTATGCCGCCGGGCTCGACGACGCGCCGGTGCGCCGGCAGGGGGAGAGAGACCCGGTCAAGAGCGTCGGCAACGGGATGACCTTCCGGCGGGACCTTGTCGGGATCGAGGACCTGCGGGTCGGGGCGGGCTACCTCGCCGAGGAGGTCGCCGCCCGGCTGCGGCGGGCGGGGCTGACCGCCGCGGCGCTCGGGGTGAGCATCAAGGACCCGTCGCTGCAGACCATCTCGCGGCAAAAACAGCTCACCCGGCCGACCGACCTCGCCAGCGAGCTCGCCGCCGCCGCCATCGCGCTGGTCGGGGCGAACTGGGACCTGCGCCGGCCGATCCGGGCGCTGACCCTCACCGCCTTCGCCCTCTCGGGGGAGGACGCGCCGGTCCAGACCACCCTGTTCGAGGACCCCGCCGACGCCCGGCGGCAGCGCCGCCGCCGGCTGGAGCAGACCCTCGACGGGCTGCGGGCGCGGTACGGCGCCGGGGCGGTGCTCTCGGCCGGGGTGCTCGGCAGCGATCTCGGCCTCGCCAAAAAGGGGGAGCCGGAGGAGGAGGTCGACGACCCCCGCGCCCCGAAAAAGGATTGATTTCATCGCCGCAGCGCGGCGGAAAGGAGTAAAAGAAAATGGTCAAACACATCGTGTTCTGGAAACTGCGGGAGGACTGCGACAAGGACGCCGCCCTCGCCGAGATGAGGTCCGCCCTCGAGCCGCTGGTCGGGGTGGTGCCGGGTCTGCTCTCGGCCGAGGTGCGCCGGGCCTACACCGGGGACTATGACGCGGTGCTCTACAGCACCCTGACCGACAAGGCGGCGGCCGAGGCCTACCAGGTCCACCCCGCCCACCTCGAGGCGAAGAAGGTCGTCCACAGCTACGCGGTCGGCCGCGCCGCCTGCGACTACGAGGTCTGAGCCTGCGAAGTCTGAGACTGCGAAGTCTGAGACGAAGTTTTCCACACCCGGCCCCGTCGCCGGTGGAAAAGTCGAGATGAAACAAAAGACCGGAGCAGCGCTCCGGTCTTTTTCTGTATCCTCACCCCTCGGTCGGGGCGAACTGGCTGTTGTAGAGGGCGGCGTAGGCGCCGTTTTTCGCCATCAGCTCGTCGTGGGTGCCCTTCTCGACGATCCGGCCGTCCCGCATCATCAAAATGCAGTCGGCGCTGCGGATGGTCGAGAGCCGGTGGGCGACGACGAAACTCGTCCGCCCCGCCATCATCTCGTCGAAGGCCCGCTGGATCTTCACCTCGGTGCGGGTGTCGATCGAGCTGGTCGCCTCGTCGAGGATCAGCATCGGGGGATCGGTCAGCATCACCCGGGCAATACAGAGCAGCTGGCGCTGCCCCTGCGAGAGGTTGCCCCCGCCCTCGGCGATCGGGGTGTCGTACCCCTTGGCCAGCCGCTTGATAAAGCTGTGGGCGTGGGCCGCCTTCGCCGCCGCGATCACCTCGTCGTCGGTCGCGTCCGGCCGGCCGTAGGCGATGTTCTCCCGAATCGTGCCCGAGAAGAGCCAGGTGTCCTGCAGCACCATCCCAAAACCGGCCCGCAGGCTGTCCCGGGTGTAGTCCCTCGTCTCGACCCCGTCCACCCGGATGCTGCCGCTCTGGGGATCGTAGAACCGCATCAGCAGGTTGATGACGGTGGTCTTGCCGCAGCCGGTCGGGCCGACGAGGGCGATGTGCTGGCCCGGCTTTGCCCAGACGCTGAGGTCCCGGATCAGCGGCCGGTCGGGGGTGTAGCTGAAGTCGACCCCCTCGAGCTCGACCCGCCCCCTGCAGTCCGAGAGGACCTTGGCATCCGGCGCGTCGGGGGTCTGGTCCGGCTCGTCGAGGACCTTGAAGACCCGCGCCGCCCCGGCGAGGGCGGCCTGGAACTCGGCCGCGACCCCCGAGATCTCGTTGAAGGGCTTGGTGTACTGGTTGGCGTAGCTGAGAAAGCTCGACAGCCCGCCGACGGTCAGCCCGCCGCTGATGACGGTCAGCGCGCCGGTCAGCCCGACCGCCGCGTAGACCAGCGCGTTGACGAACCGGGTGCAGGGGTTGGTCAGCGCCGAGTAGAACTGCCCCCGCACCCCGTACCGGTAGAGCTCCCGGTTGAGCTCTTCATACCGCGCCTCGCTGCGCGCCTCGCTGCCGAAGGCCCGCACCACCTTCTGCCCCTCGATCTGCTCCCGGGCAAAGCCGGTCATCCGGCCCTGCACCTCGGCCTGGCCGGTGAACATCGCGTGGATGTGGCTCGCGATAAAGCTCGCGACAAAGAGGGAGAGGGGGGTGAGCACCACCACCACCAGCGCGGTGGGCGGGTGGAGCCGGAACATGAAGGCGAGGGTGCCGAGAATCGTCAGCACCCCGGTGAAGAGCTGGGAGAACCCCTGCAGCAGGCCGGTGGCGAGCTGCTCGACGTCGTTGGTCATCCGGCTGACCAGGTCCCCCCGCGCCTGCCGGTCGATCGCCGCGATCGGCAGCGCGCTGAACTTGTCGAACAGCGCCTGCCGCAGCCGGCGCACCGCCCGGTAGGTCACCGTGTTGGTGCAGAGGGTCATCAGCCAGCCCGCGAGCGCCCCGCCGAGGGCGACCGCCGCGAGGGCGGCGAGGATCGGGGTCATCCCGGCAAAATCCACCTCGCCCGGCCCGACGATCCGGTCGACCGCGAGGCCGATCAGGATCGGGGCGGTCAGGGTCAGCGCGACATTCACCGCCGCGAAGACCAGCCCCGCCGCGAGATACCCCCGCTCGGGGGTGACAAGGCCGATCACCCGGCGCATCGTCGCTGTGTCAAACTTCTTCTTTTTGCTCCCGCTCATCTCGCCGCCTCCTCTCCGGTCAGCTGGGAGAGACAGATCTCCCGATAGGTTTCACAGGATGTGAAAAGCTCGGCATGGGTGCCGACCCCGACCAGCCGGCCGTCGTCGAGGACGAGGATCTTGTCCGCCGCCCGGACGGTGTTGACCCGCTGGGAGACGAGGAAGACGGTCATCCCGGCCCCCTCCCGCCGCAGCGCGCGGCGCAGCGCCGCGTCGGTCGCAAAGTCGAGGGCGCTGGCGCTGTCGTCGAGGATCAGGATCTTCGGCCGGCGCACCAGGGCCCGGGCGATGGTCAGCCGCTGCCGCTGCCCGCCCGAGAAGTTCGCGCCCCCCTGCTCGACCGGGGCGTCCAGCCCCGCGGGCAGCCGGCGGACAAAGTCGGCGGCCTGCGCCGTCTCAAGGGCCCACCAGAGGTCCTCGTCGCCGGCATCCGGCGCGCCGAGGGCGAGGTTCTCCCGAATCGTGCCGGAGAAGAGCTGGGCCCGCTGGGGCACAAGGCCGATCCGCCGGCGCAGCGCATCCAGCGGCCAGTCTTTCACCGGCACCCCCTCCACCCGGACCGCGCCGGCGGCGGGGTCGTAAAACCGGGGGATCAGCGAGATCAGGCTGGACTTGCCGCTGCCGGTGCCGCCGATCACCCCGACCGTCTCGCCGGGGCGGGCGGTGAAGGTGATCTCCTCGAGCGCCGCCTCCCCGGCGCCGGGGTAGCGGAAGGTCACCCGGTCGAACGCGACCCGCTGATCGGCGCGCTCCGCCGGCTCGGCCGCGTGTTCGGGGCTCTCGATCGAGGGGGTCAGCGCGAGGATCTCGTTCACCCGCCCGGCGCTCGCCGCCGCCCGGGTGAAGACCACCACCAGATTCGCGACCACCACCAGCGCGAGGAGGATCTGGTTCATATAGTTGACCAGCGCGACGATCTCGCCCCGGGTCAGCCCGCCGAGGTTGACCTTCGCGCCGCCGGCGGCGACGATGGCGAGGATCGCGAGGTTGACGACCAGGTAGTTGAGCGGCCCGGTCAGCGCGCCGATGCCGCCGACCCGGACGCTGGTCTCGAACGAGTCCTCATTCGCCGCGGCAAACCGCGCCCGCTCCGCCTTCTGGCGGGAGAAGGCCCGGATCACCCGCGCCCCCTCGAGGTTCTCGGCGGTGACCAGCCCGATCCGGTCGAGTTTCTGCTGGATCACCCGGTAGTAGGGGACGCTGCGGCTCATCACGAGGTAGAGGGTCAGCGCGATGAGCACCGCCGCGATGAGAAAGATCACCGAGATCCCCAGATCGATCCGCATCGCCATGATGCAGGAGCCGATGACCAGGAACGGGGCCCGGATCACCAGCCGGATCAGCATCGCGACGGCGGTCTGCAGCTGGTTGACGTCGGCGGTCAGCCGGTTGACCAAGCTGCTCGCCCCCACCGCGTCGAGCTCGGCGTGGGAGAGGGCGTTGATCCTGCCGAAGACCGCCGCCCGCAGGCTGGTACCAAAGCCCTGGCTCGCCCGGGCGGCCGAGTACTGGCAGAAGACCGCGCAGCAGAGGCCGACCAGCGCGAGCAGCGCCAGCACCCCGCACATCCGGACCACATACCCCCGGTCCCCCGACGGGATCCCGACGTCGATGATCTTCGCCATCACCAGCGGGACGATCAGCTCGAAGACCGCCTCCACCAGCTTGGCCGCGGGTCCGAGGATACACTGCAGCCGGTAGGGCCGCAGATAGACTGCAAGTTTTCGCATCCGCAAAGACTCCTTTTCCTTACTTTCTTTACATCGGAATGATAGCACAGTATAATTGATATTAAAAGTATTTATTTTATATTGTTTCGATTTTATTTTTGTATCGAAAAAGGCGAGGGGGGACCGGGATGGATCTGCGGCAGCTCGAGGCGCTGGTCGCGGTGGTGGAGGAGGGCAGTTTCGGGGCGGCGGCCAAGCGGCTGCACCTGACCCAGCCGCCGCTGAGCGCCCGGATCAAGGCGCTGGAGGAGGAGCTGGGCACCCCGCTGATCGAGCGGGGACCCCGCCACTCGACCCCGACCGAGGCGGGCCGGCTGCTGGTCGAGCGGGCGCGGCGGATGCTGCTGCTGGCCGACGCGGCGAAGGAGGAGGTCGCCCAGCTCGGCGAGGGGGTGCGGGGGGTGCTGCGGCTGGGGGTGATCTCCTCCTGCGGGCCGACCCTCTTCACCCCGGCGCTGGGCGCGTTCTGCCGGCGGTACCCCGAGCTGCAGATCGAGGTGCGGGAGGGCAACAGCTACGAGCTGGTCGAGCTGCTGCGGTCGGGGGCGATCGAGACGGCGGTGCTGCGCACCCCGTTTGCGGCCGAGGGGCTGGTGCTCTTTCCGCTGCGCAGCGAGCCGATGGCGGTCGCCGGGCTGCCGGCGCTGTTTGCAGAGCTGCCGGCCGGGCCGCTCACCCCGGCGGATCTCGCGGGGCGGCCGGTGACCTACTACCGGCGGTTTGAGGGGCTGCTGGCCGACGCCTTCCGCCGGTCGGGGACCCACCTCTGCCGCCGGTTTGTGGTGGACGACGCCCGCACCGCGCTGCAGTGGGCAAAGATCGGGGCGGCCCTCGCGCTGGTGCCCCGGTCGGCGGCCGGGATGTCGCCCGCCCTCGCGGTCCGCCCGCTCGAGGCGGCGGAGCTGGTCACGGCGGTCACCCTCGCGTTTCGCGCGGGCAGCCCCCTCTCGGCGGGGGCGCGGGCGCTGCGGGAGCTGCTCGCACCGCGCCAGAACTGAAAAAAACGGCCCTTTGGATCCTCCAAAGGGCCGTTCCATTATCCTGCCACACCTTTTTTCTGCTCGTTCTTTTTGCCGTTTTTCTGCTCGCTCTTCGGCGGTTTTTTCGCCGGCGGGGGCAGCTCGAACCAGAAGTCGGACCCCTGGCCGACCGCGCTCTGCACCCCGAACGGGGCGCCGTGGGCGACCAGGATCGCCTTGACGATCGAGAGCCCCAGCCCGCTGCCCCGCCGCCCGGCATCCGAGCGGGCGCGGTAGTACCGGTCGAAGATGTAGGGCAGCTCCTTCTCCTCGATGCCGCAGCCGTTGTCGATGACGTCGGCCCGCACCCGGCCGCCGCTGCCGACGGTGAGGGTGACCCTCACCGCGCCCTTCTCCCCGAGGTGGGCGATGGCGTTCGAGACGAGGTTGTGCAGCACCCGGCCGATCTGGACCGGGTCGGCATAGACCTCGGCCTCCTCCGGGCCCTGCTGGGTGAGGGCAAAGCCCTCCTTCTCGGCCCGGTCGGCGTACCGGCGCAGCACGTCGGCGACCAGCTCGGCGAGGTCGAACCGCTCGGGGCTGGGTTT
The DNA here is from genome assembly GCA_019113125.1 of Candidatus Pygmaiobacter gallistercoris. Taxonomy (GTDB): domain Bacteria; phylum Bacillota; class Clostridia; order Oscillospirales; family Ruminococcaceae; genus Pygmaiobacter; species Pygmaiobacter gallistercoris. Next base: position 13,926 of record DXIA01000121.1, read on the forward strand.
CTCCGAACCGGAGGAGTACTTCGAGAGCTCCATCACGCTGTTGACCAATACCGACAGCCGGTCCGACTCGTCGATGATGACCGACAGATCGTCCTCCCGGCGGGCCTTGTCCTCCCCGTCGAGGTCCCGGATCGTCTCGGCGTACCCCTTGATGAGGGTCAGCGGGGTGCGCAGGTCGTGGCTGATGTTGGCGATCAGCTCCCGCTGCAGCTGGGTGGACTTCGCGATCTCGCCGGTCATGTAGTTGAAGTCCCGGGCGAGAGCGCCCAGCTCATCCCGGCTCTTGAGCTCGACCCGGGCGGCGTAGTCCCCCGCCGCGACCCGCTTTGCCGCGTCGGAGAGCTGGCTGACCGGCCGGGTGAACCAGCGGGCGAACAGCAGCGCCGAGACCAGCGAGATCGCCAGCAGGATGACGCTGATGAAGACCAGCTGCCCGCTGACCACCTGCATCGCCTGATCCACCCGCTCGAGGTTGGTGCTCGCCAGCACGATGTAGCCGCTCGCGGTCACCGTTCCCATCACCTGCTGCTGGCGGTAGGGGGTGGCGGAGAAGTCGACCAGCGTCTCCTCCAGCTGGCCCTTCTGGGCGACCTGCTGCCGCTTGACGATGGCGAGGTTGGAATCGGCCTGGGTGTGGCTGCCGAAGATGGTCTGGCTGGTCGGGTGGAGCTGGCAGCCGTCCCCGATCCCCTCCAGCACGAAGAAGGCCCGGAAGGCCCGCATCGGGGTGTCGAGGGTGAGGGAGCGGTAGTCGTGGGATGCGATGCAGTCCTCATTCGCCGAGACCTCGACGCAGATGCCCGACTGCATCAGCGGCCGGATCAGCCCCATCAGCCCGGCGACGTCCTTCTCCTGTGCCTCGCTGCTCTCGAGCACCGCCGCGACGGCGGTGATCTTGCTGCCCAGCTCGCTGCGGATCATGCTGCGGTAGTTCGGCTCAAAGAGGACCACCGTCAAGAGCCAGACCAGCGCGATGAGCAGGATGCACAGGCAGGAGACGAAGAGGGCGAGCTTGGTTTTGATCGATTTCATCGGGGAAAATCCTCTCAGTTGGCCGGGTCGAACTTATACCCCACGCCCCAGACGGTGACGATGTCCTCCCGGTGAGAGCCGAGATGGCTGCGCAGCATCTTGATGTGGGTGTCCACCGTCCGGTCCTCGCCGTAGTAGTCGTAGTTCCAGACCTTCTGCAAAATCTTCTCCCGCGAGAGGGCGATGCCCTTGTTGTGGGCGAGAAAGACCAAAAGGTCGAACTCCTTGGGGGTGAGGGAGACCTCCTTGCCGGCGATCTTGACGCTGTGGGAGGCGGTGTCGATCACCAGATCCCCGAAGACGAAGTTCTCCCCGTCGGCCTGTCCCTTGGGCAGGGTGCGGCCGAGCACCGCCTTGACCCGGGCGACCATCTCGCGGGGGCTGAACGGCTTGACGATGTAGTCGTCCGCCCCGCCCTCGAGCCCGGCGACCCGGTCGTACTCCTCGCCCCGGGCGGTCAGCATGATGACCGGGGTGGTGATCTTCCGCGCCCGGATCTCCCGCAGGCAGGTCATCCCGTCGACAAAGGGCATCATAATATCCAGCAGCACAAGGTCAAAGCTGGTCGCTGTCAGCTGGGCCAGCGCCGCCGAGCCGTCGGTCGCCTCGGTGCAGGCGAATCCCTCGTGCTCGAGATACTCCCGGATCATCTGGCGGATGCGGGGTTCATCGTCCACAATTAAGATTCTGACCATCTTGCTTCACCTCATTTTTTTCATCGGCCGGGGCGCAGATCCCCCCGGCCTGCCCATTCTTACCCACAGTTTAAGTTTTGGTTATGTCAATTATGTGAAATCTTTTTTCCGCCCCGGTTGACAGCCCGGTGTGCGGCGCGCTAAAATACCTGCGGATCCTGTCGAAAGGAAGTGTTTTTATGCCGGTCTTATTCTGGTTTTTTGTGGTCCTTCTCCTGCTCTGCGCGCTGGCGCTGCTGCTGATCTGGCCGGGGCGGCCGAGCAAGGCGCAGCTCGCCCCGTTTGCCCGCCGCTGCTTTGCCCACCGGGGGCTGCACACCCCCGACAAGGCGGTGCCGGAGAACAGCCTGCCCGCCTTTCGCCGGGCGGTCGAGGCGGGCTACGGCATCGAGCTGGACATCCAGCTGTCGCGGGACGGCGCGGTGGTGGTCTTTCACGACGACACCCTCGACCGGGTCTGCGGGGTCCACGGTCGGGTGGACGCCTTCGACCTCGCCGCGCTGCGGGGGATGAAGCTCTGCGGCACCGCAGAGGGGATCCCCCTCTTCACCGAGGTGCTCGAGGCGGTCGGCGGCAGGGTGCCGCTGATCGTCGAGCTCAAGAGCGGCCCCCGCAACCGGCTGCTCTGCGAGAAGGCCCTCGCGCTGCTGCGGCAGTATCAGGGCCCCTACTGCATCGAGAGCTTTGATCCCCGGATCGTGCGCTGGTTCAAGCAGCACGCCCCCGACCTGCTGCGGGGCCAGCTCTCCGGCCCGCCCCGCACCTTCGACACCCTGCCGGCGGTCGGCGGTTTTATCCTGGGCAACCTGATGGGGGACCTGATCTGCCGGCCGGGCTTTATCGCCTACGACAACAAGCCAAAGCCCCTCCTGGTCCGGCTGGCCTGCCGGCTCGGCCCGGCGCGGGTGGTCTGGACCGCGCGGGACGCCGCCGACCACGTGCGGCTGTGCCGGGAGAACGACGCGATCATCTTTGAATTCTACCGCCCCGACCCGACCTTCTGAGGGGCGAAGACGCCGAGACCCGGGCGCCAGACGGCGTCCGGGTCTTTTGTTGTCACATCCGCGCGTCCCCGCTGACCTTGCGCTGCAGGGTGCCAAAGCCGTCCCCCGCGTCGTGGGTCCCCCGGGCCACCCGGCGGTAGAGGGTGGGGCTGGTGAGGGCGGCGGCGATCAGCTCCCCCATCCGCTCGCAGCTGACCAGCCGGCAGCGGCGGGTGAGGATGTCGGCGGTGCGGTAGCCGTCGTCCAGCACCCGCTGCACCGCCGCCTCGATCGCGGCGCACTCGTCCGCCATCCCGAACGCGTATTTGAGCAGCAGCGCCCCGGCGTAGACCGCCCCGACCGGGTTTGCGAGGTTCTGGCCCGCCATGTCGGGGGAGGGGCCGAGCACCGGGTGGTAGAGCCCCCGGCGGCCCGCCCCGAGCACCGCGCAGGACATCATGCCGGCGCTGCCGGTCAGCCCGGCGGCCTCCCCGGCGAGCACCGCGCCGCAGACGCCGTCGGCGAGGATGACGTCGAACCGGGCGGGGTCCTGCAGCAGCCGGCTGGCGACCTCGCTCGCCCCGAGCCGGCGCAGCCGCACCCTGGGGAACTCGGCGGCCAGCCGGTCGAGCAGCGCCCGCCAGCTGCGCCGGGCGCAGGCGTCGAGCCCCGGCTGCTCGGCGAAGACCAGCCCGCAGCGGCGCATCTCGGCGGTGCGGAAGGCGATCCGGGCGATCCGGACCGCGTCCTCCTCCCCCCGCACGGCGGGGGCGTCCTCCTCCTCCCCGGCCGAGAACTCCCCGATCGCCTGCACCAGCATCAGGTCGATGTCCTGCTTGACCAGCGCCGGGGCGAGGGGGCTCGCCCCCGCCAGCTGGGGGTAGAGCAGCGCCGGCCGCATCCGGGCCTTGAGGGCCATCGCCTCGGCCAGCTGGCCGATCGCCTGGCCGGTGCCCACCCCGGCGAGGACGCTGTCCGCCGCAAGGCAGCGCTCCAGCACCTCCTCCCCGAGCGGGGCGCTCAGCCCGACCGGGATCAGCTCAAAGGTGAACCTGTGCCCGAACCGGCCCCCGATCGCCCGCAGCGCCTTCTCGGCCTGGGCGAGCACCTCGGCCCCGATGCCGCCGCCGGGCAGCAGCGCGATTTTCTTTTCCATCTTCACGACCACCCTTTCTCTGCGGCAGAGAGTCAAAAAAAGCTCCGTCTGCCGCCCGCAGGCGGGAGACGAAGCATTGCTCCGCGGTACCACTCCCGTTGCCGCGCACAGCGCGGCCACTCTGCCCCGTCGAAAAACGGGCGCCCGGATAACGGCGGGCCGGCCGGCGCGGCCTAATGGGAGTTCGGCCTTGCTGCTCACAGGGGATCTGTCCGCGCCGCCGTCGCTGCCTCGCACCGGCCGGCAGCTCTCTTGAGACGGTAGGGGCGCGGACCGCTGTCCTGCTCCTCGCATGTTCTGTCTTTAGTCTAACCCGCCCCCGCCGGCTTGTCAAGGGGCAAAAAAAAGGGACCTGCGGTCCCTTTCTCTCATTCCTCCAGCAGGATCGGGAGGGTGATCTCGTACTTCGAATCCAGCGCGTTCTTCTCGGCCGCCTGGTTCTTGTAGGCGTTGACCGTCGCGGTGGATTTCGCGATCGGCTGCAGGGTGCCGGCGCCGGCGACGCAGCCGCCGGGGCAGGCCATCCCCTCGAGCAGATAGCCGTTGTACTTGCCGGTGCGGGCGATGGTCAGCATCTTCTTGCAGTCGGCAAGTCCCTGGGCGGCCATGATCTTGACCTCCTTGTCGGGGTACTTGCGGCGGATGACGTCGGCCACCGCCGAGGCGACCCCGCCGCTGACCGCAAAGCCGCGGCCGGCCGCGGTGCCCTCCCGCAGCGGGTGCTCCTCGGTGATCTCGTCGAAGTTGACCCCCTTGGCCTCGAACATCCCCATGATCTCCTCAAAGGTCAGCACGAAGTCGACGTCGCTGCGGATGGTGCGGCGGCTGGCCTCGAGTTTCTTGGCGCTGCAGGGGCCGATGAAGGCGACCTTGCAGCCCTTGTGCTCCTTCTTGAGCAGCCGGGCGGTGAAGACCATCGGGGTGAGGGCCATCGAGATGTTCGGCGTGAGGTCGGGGAAGAGTTTCTTCGCCATCACCGACCAGGCCGGGCAGCAGGAGGTCGCCATGAAGGGCAGCTCCCCGGGGACCTTTTTGACGAAGTCCTCCGCCTCGTCAATCGTGCACAGGTCGGCGCCGACCGCGACCTCGGCGACGTCGGCAAAGCCGAGCAGTTTCATCGCGGCCTTGAGCCGCTCGGGGGTGACCTTCGGGCCGAGCTGGCCGACAAAAGCGGGGGCGACGGCGGCGTAGACCCGGTCCCCCTTCTTGATCGAGTGGATCAGCTGGAAGATCTGGCCCTTGTCCGAGATCGCGCCAAACGGGCAGTTGACGATGCACATGCCGCAGGAGACGCACTTGTCGTAGTCGATCGCGGCATGGCCCTGCTCGTCGCTGTGGATCGCGTTCATCCCGCAGGCGGCGGCGCAGGGGCGCTCCTGCTTGATGATCGCGTGGTAGGGGCAGGCCTCGACGCAGCGGCCGCACTTGATGCATTTGGACTGGTCGATCACGCTCTTGCCGTGGACCATCGAGATCGCCCCCTTGGGGCAGACCTCCATGCAGGGGTGGGCAAGGCAGCCCTGGCAGCCCCCGGTCACGGTGACCCGCTTTTCGGGGCAGGCGTTGCAGGCGAATTTGATGATGTTCACCAGGGGGGGATCATAGTACTTCTCGGCAATCGCGCTCTCCTCGATCCCCTCGCTGAGCCGGGTGTGCTCGGCGACCGGGCGCAGCGGCAGCCCGATGGCCAGCCGCAGCCGCTCGCCGACGATCGCCCGCTCGAGGAAGATGCTCTCCCGGTAGGAGGCCTCCTCGCCCGGGATAATCTTGTAGGGCAGCTCCTCGATCCGGGAGTAGTCCCCGCCCTCATAGGCCAGCCGGGCCACCTCCGTAAACACCTTGCGGCGGATATCGGTCACCGAGGAATGGATCCCTCTCATCATAATCGGCACTCGTCCTTTCGGTTCATTTTTTCGGGGCAAAAACCGGGTTAAAAATTTAACGATCTTCACCCATTCGGTATCATACCACGGATGGGGCGCCGGTGCAACCGTTCGGGGAAAGAAAGTTTTCCATTTTTTGTGTAAATTTTCCTCCATCGTTGACAGAAGGGGGGAAAATCGCTAAACTGAAACTGTTTTGACCGGCGGGAAGGGAGCGTTGTTATGGATCGCAGAGAGCAGATCGAGCGCAGCATCATCAAGAAGTTCCGCAAACCGATCTGGAACCGGTTTGTCGGGGGGATCAAGGACTACCACCTGATCGAGGAGGGGGACCGGATCGCGGTCTGCATCTCGGGGGGCAAGGACAGCATGCTGCTGGCAAAGTGCATGCAGGAGCTGCAGCGGCACAGCTATCTGCAGTTCGAGCTGAAGTTTCTGGTGATGGACCCGGGCTACAGCCCGGCCAACCGCCGCCGGATCGAGGAGAACGCGGCGCTGCTCGGGATCCCGGTCGAGATCTTCGAGAGCGAGATCTTCGGGGTGGTGGAGGAGATCGCCGAGAGCCCCTGCTACCTCTGCGCCCGGATGCGGCGGGGCCACCTTTATAAATACGCGCAGCAGTTGGGCTGCAACAAGATCGCGCTGGGCCACCACTTCGACGACATGATCGAGACGGTGCTGATGAGCATGTTCTACTCGGCCGAGATCAAGACGATGATGCCGAAACTGCGCAGCAAGAACTTCGAGGGGATGGAGCTGATCCGGCCGCTGTATCTGGTGCGGGAGCGGGACATCCTCGCCTGGGTGCGGTACAACGAGCTCTCCTTTCTCCAGTGCGCCTGCCGGCGGACCGAGCAGCGCAGCGACCTCACCGGCACCGACGGGGGCCGGCGGGCGGCGACCAAGGCGCTGATCGCCCGGCTGCGCAGCGAGAACCCCCAGGTCGACGTCAATATCTTCCGCAGCGTCCACAACCTCAACCTCAAGACGGTGATCGGCTACACCGACCTCGAGGGGAGGTACCACCACTTCCTCGACGCCTATGAGGGCCGCTGCGGCCGGCCGGACTATGCGGTCTTCGACCTCGACGGCACCCTGCTCGACTCGCTCTGGGTCTGGCGGGAGGCGGCGCCGGCCTGGCTGGCCGCCCACGGCCTCCCGGTGCCGGCGGACCTCGAGGAACAGCTGCGGGGGGTGACGGTGCCCGGCGCGATCGCCCGGCTGCAGCAGCAGTACCAGCTGCCCGGCACCGTCGAGGAGGGGGTCGCCGAGATCTGCGCCCTCGTCGCAAAGGACTACGCCGAAAAGGTGCAGCTGAAACCCTTCGCCCGGGACTATCTCGACCAGCTGCGGCGGCAGGGGGTGCCCTGCTGCCTTGCCACCGCGTCGGAGGAGCGGTATCTGCGCCCGGCGCTCGAGCGGCTCGGCCTTGCGCCCTACTTTTCGTTCATCGTCTACCGGGGGGATCTGCCGGTGGACAAGGGGGATCCCGAATACTACCGGCTGCTGGCCGGGCGGTTTGGCGCCGCGCCCGACCGGCTGACCGTCTTTGAGGACTCGCTCTACGCGATCCGCAGCGCGAAGGAGGCGGGCTGCCGCACCGTCGCCCTCTACGACAAGGCGGCGGACAGCGAGCGCAGCCGGATCAAGGTCCTCTGCGACTACTACGCCGGCGGATTCGACGCGCTGCTCGAGGGATGACAAAGCGAAACTCACGCTGATTTGACAGAATAAGAAGCACTGTAATACTTCAATATTCCCTGAGAAAGAGTAATAATGGCGGAAAACCCTGCAAAATAAGGTTTTCCGCCGTTTTTATATATTTTTCTTATTTCCATTAGCAAGTGGTCACGAGATGATAGCAGGCAACCCTTATGCTGTTATATTGTGATACAGT
>DXIA01000122.1 GCA_019113125.1 Candidatus Pygmaiobacter gallistercoris
TGACTCCTGCTGTGAAGGCAGCAGAGGAGCTATCGGTGATAACGGACGTTTCCCCGCGTGGGATCTGCGAGTTGCATCGATGGATGCAACTTTTTTTTGTGCAGATTTTTTGGAAAGGGGAGCGTTTTCAAGTGAACGAAAATCGGAACACACAGGTTATGCAGGAGCTTTCTTCCGAGAAGACCGAGCTGCGGCGCGAGGTCGGGCTCTTCGGCGGCATCTCGGTGCTGGCCGGCATCATGATCGGCTCCGGCATCTTTTATATCGGGGGTATCGTCCTTCAGCGCAGCGGCATGAGCCTCGGGCTCGCGCTGCTGGTCTGGCTGGTCGGCGGTCTGATCACCCTGATGAGCGGCATCTGTTACGCCGAGCTCGGCGCGATGATGCCCAAGGCGGGCGGCGGCTATGTCTATCTGCGGGAGGCCTACGGTGAGCGGGTCGCCTTCATGAGCGGTTTCTCCAACTTCATCCTCGGTTCCTCCGGCTCCAACGCCGCCCTCGCGGTTGCCTTCTCCACCGCGATCGCCAGCATGGTGGGGGGCAGCGCCTTCGCCGAGAGCGATCTGATGCAGAAGGGGCTCGCGATCGCGATGATCGCGCTGCTGACCGTCATCAACATCTTCGGCGTCAAGCTGGGCAGCACGGTGCAGAACATCTTCATGGTGCTCAAGATGCTGCCGATCTTCCTGATCCTCATCTGCGGTCTGTTCATGGGAACCGAGAGCCCCAGTCTCTCGATCATCCCGGACTCCAACCCCGGCGCCTTCCAGATCCTCGGGATGATCGCCTTCGGCGTCGTCGCCACCATGTGGGCGTACGAGGGCTGGACCAACCTCAACGGCATTGCCGAGGAGATCAAGCACCCCAAAAAGAACCTGCCGCTGGCCATCATCATCTCGATCATCGGGGTCACGGTGCTCTACATCCTGTTCAACTACGCGGTCTACCGGGTGCTGCCCTATGACACCATCGTCTCGATGATCAACGCCGGCGACTACTACCTCGGCACCGAGGCGGCCAACCGTCTGTTCGGCAACGCCGGCGGCATCGTGGTCGGCGCGGCGATGATCCTCGCGATCTTCAACTCGCTCAACGGCTGCGTCATGGTCTTCCCCCGCACCTACTACGCGATGGCCCGTGACGGCGCCTTCTTCAAAGGGATGGCGAAACTGCACCCGACCTACAAGACCCCGGTCAACGCGCTGCTCGTCTCGGGTCTCGTCTCGATCGCGCTGGTCTGCACCCGCAACCTCAGCCAGCTGACCAGCCTGGTCGCCTTCTGCGGGATGGTCTTCAACGGCCTGACCTTCTACGCGGTCATCCGGCTGCGGAAAAAATACCCGACGATGGAGCGCCCCTACAAGGTCTGGGGCTACCCGGTCATGATCATCGTGATCTGCATCGTCATGATCGGCCTGATGGTGAACACCTTCGTCGAGGATCCCATCACCTCGGTCATCGGCTGCGCGGTCCCGATCGTCGGTCTGGTCCTGTATGAACTGGTCTTCAAAAAGAGCCGCGCGGCGGTTGTCGAAGCGGAAAACACCCGAAATGAGGAGGAAAACTGATATGGGTTCGATGGTCATCTACAACGCAAAGGTCTATCTCGAGCGCGACTGTTTCGCACAGGCCATTCTGATCGAGGGCGATCGGATCCGCGCGGTGGGCAGCAACGAGGGGATCCTCGCCGCCGCCCCGACCGACGCGGAGCGGTTCGATGCCGCCGGCCGGACGATTGTCCCCGGGTTCAACGACTCCCATCAGCATCTCCAGATGGTGGGCGAGCTGCTGGGCAGCATCCAGCTGCTGGGCGCCGCCAGCATCGCCGAGGTGCAGCAGCGCACCCGCGACTTCATCGCGAAGAACAACCCCGCCCCCGGCGCCGTGCTGCACGGCATGGGCTGGAACCAGGACTACTTCACCGATGAGAGCCGTCTGCTGACCCGCGCCGACCTCGACGCGGTCTCGACCGAGTTCCCGATCATCCTCGAGCGCGCCTGCGGCCATATTCTGGTGGCCAACACCGCCGCGATCGAGCGGGCGGGCATCACCCCCGACACCCCGGCGGTGGAGGGCGGCGCGATCGACCACGACGCGAACGGGCAGCTGACCGGTATTTTCCGGGAAAATGCCTGCCAGCAGGTGCTCTGCATCCGGCCCGAGCGGACGGTGGACAGCGTCGCGGCGACGCTGCGGCTGGCGATGAACCATGCGGCGGAGTGCGGCATCACCTCGGTGCAGACGATGGACCTGCGCCCCGGCGACTGGCAGACCACCCTCGAGGCCTACCGCCGGGTACAGGCCGAGAACCCGACGCTGCGGGTCTACCATCAGTGCAACTTCATGAACCCCGCCGCGTTCCAGGTCTTCCTCGACGCGGGCTACCGCACCGGCGTCGGCGACGCCTACAACCGGATCGGACCGCTCAAGCTCTTCGTCGACGGCAGCCTCGGCGCCCGCACCGCGGTGATGCGCCAGCCCTACCACGATGATCCCGACGCGCAGGGCATTGCGACCCTCACCCAGGAGGAGTTCAACGCCCTGGTCCAGATGGCGGCGGCGAACGGCTGCCAGGTGGTCACCCACGCGATCGGCGACGGCGCGATCGAGGAGGTGCTCAACGGCTACGACACCGTCTGCCGAAACGGCGAGAACCCGCTGCGGCTCGGCGTCGTCCACTGCCAGATCACCGACCTGCCGCTGATCCGGCGGTTCACCGAGAACGACATCCTCGCGCTGGTGCAGCCGATCTTCCTGCACTACGATATGACGGTGGTCGAGGACCGGGTCGGCAAGGAGCTGGCCTCCACCAGCTACGCCTTTGAGACGATGCGAAAGCTCGGGATCCACACCAGTTTTGGCACCGACTCCCCGGTCGAGGACATGAACGCGATCGACAACCTCTACTGCGCGGTCACCCGCAAGAACCTCAACGGCGGCCCCGAGGGCGGGTTCTATCCCGACGAGCGGATGGACATCTGCGACGCGGTGGATGCCTACACCGCCGAGAGCGCCTATGCCAGCTTTGAGGAGAACGTCAAGGGACGGATTCGCCCGGGCTATTACGCCGACCTCGTCGTCCTCAGCGAGGACATCTTCACCATGCCGGCCGACGATCTGCGCAACACCAGGATCGACGCGACGATGGTGGGCGGACGGTTTGTCTACCAGAGAGACTAAACAGCATCAAAAACGGGTATGCGATCAGATCGCATACCCGTTTTTTTTACTCCGCAGATTGTTTTTTGGGAAACGGGATCCGCTGCATCAGCCCGATCAGCTGGCCCGAGATCACCACCGTCAGCACCGAATAGAGGATCCGCCCGACCGGGATGTAGCTCAGCGAGAGAACCAGCACCACCGCATCGGTCAGCAGATAGGCCCGCTCGATGGGCGCGCCGGTCAGCCGGGCGATGCTCATCGCGAGGGCGTCGTCGCCGCCCGCCGCGCCGCCCGCCCGCACACAGAGCCCGACCCCGACCCCGACAAAGAGGGCGCCCGCCACCGCCGCGACCAGCGGCAGCTCGGCCAGCTGGGGCCAGAGCGGATCAAACTGCTCGAACAGCCGGAAAAAGAGGGAGAAACTGACGCTGGCCCCCAGCGAGCGCAGCAGAAATCCGCGCCCCAGCAGTTTCCAGCCCAGCCCATAACAGCACAGATCCATCACGAGCTCGGATGCCGACGGGCTGATGCCGAACCAGCGGCGCAACAGCAGGGTCATCCCCAGCACACCCCCCTCGGTCACCCCCGAATGGGAGTGCACCTGATAGAGACCGAACGCGAGGATTGCACTGCCGGCAATCAGCAGGGCCGCCTGCCGCAGCGTCGAACGCCTGAACACAATAACAACTCCTTTGTGAAATGATAGCTCCATTATAGTACGAATTCGTACTTTTGTCAAATGACAGTGAATAAAAATTCATTGACACAGCATAACTATTCAACTATACTAAGAGGGCAGAGAGCGCGCAGTGCGCCAAGGAGGAAGTAGTATGAGAAATTTTGTTTCGAAGAGATATGCGATGGGCCACCCCACCATGATGGCGGATCTCGGCCCGATTGCGGCGACCTTCGATGATCTGATCAACTTCAGCATCGGGGATCCCGACCTCAAGACCGACGACCGGATCATCGAGGCGGCCTTCAAGGAGGCGATGGCGGGCAACACCCATTACACCGATCCCCGCGGGATGCCCCGGCTGCGTCAGGCGATCCGGGACTTCTATCAGGAGGAGTTCGGCTTTGCGGTCGCGGACGATGAGGTGACGGTCACCACCAGCGCCTGCCAGGGCATGTGGGCGGTGATGCAGGCGGTGCTGGACGAGGGGGATGAGGTCATCGTCCCCGAGCCCTACTTCTCCCCCTACAAGGACCAGATCGAGATGGCGGGCGGCGTGCTGGTGCCGCTGCCGACCTGTGAGGAGGAGAATTTCGAGGTCAACGTCCACCGGATCGAGCCGCTGATCACCGAGAAGACCAAGGCGATCCTCTTCAACACCCCGAACAATCCCACCGGCTGCTGCTTTGACCGGGAGGCGCTGGAGGTCATCGCGGATGTGGCAAAGCGGCATGATCTGCTGGTCATCGCCGACGACATCTACACCATCTTCAGCTATGCCGGCCCGTTTATCCCGATCGGCACGCTGCCCGGCATGGCGGAGCGGACCGTCACCGTCCGCTCCTTCAGCAAGGACTACTGCATGACCGGCTGGCGGCTGGGGTATGTCATCGCGCCGGCCCCCATCGTCGAGGCGGTCACCCTGGCGGGGGAGGGGAATGTCTACACCGCCCCCAGCATCTCCCAGTCGGCCGGCATCGCCGCCCTCAAGCTGCGGCACGAGGTGCAGCCGGCGATCATCCAGGAGTTTTGCAACCGCACGATGGTGGCCTGTGAGGAGATCGGCAAGATCGACTACCTCTCGGTGCTCCCCCCGCAGGGCAGCATCTACCTGTTTGTCAACATCAAGCGCACCGGCTTGACCAGCTATGAGTTCGCCCACGCGCTGCTCGAGCGGTATCACATCCTGGTTCTGCCGGGCAATGCGTTCGGCCAGAGCGGCGAGGGGTATGTCCGGCTCGCCCTCACCCTCGGCGCGGACAAGATCCGCGAGGCCTTTGCCCGGCTGCCGAAGGACAGGTTCTGAGCAAAATCAAAAACGGATGGCGCACCTATGTGCGCCATCCGTTTTTTTCGGTTCAGCGGTTGCGGATCAAAAGATTCTGGCCGCCGGCGGGCAGCGGCTCGCATTTTGTCTCAAACCGGTCGGTCGCGTCGATCAGCTTATGCAGCCGGGAATAGCCGTAGTTGCGGCTGTCGAAATCGGCGTAGATCCGCCCCAGCATCACCCCGACCTGGCTCAGCGGCATCCAGCCGTCCTCGTCGCAGTCGTGGTCGATCAGGCTCTCGATGGTCGCGACGATCCGGGACAGCGGGGCGATCGCCGGCTCGCTGTCCTCCTCCTCGGCGGCGGGTTCCGGCTCGGGCGCGGGCTTTGGCGGCTCCTTCTCCTTCGCCGCATGGCCGCCCTTTTTGCCCTTGTCGGGCTTGTCGGCCCTCTCCTGCCGGTCGGCGCTCTTCTTTGGGGGGCGCACCGGGGCGAGCGCCTCCTCCTCGGTCTTGGTCCCCAGCAGGACCTCGAGGTATTTGAAGGTGTCGCAGGCCGCCTTGAAGGCGGTCGGGGTCTTGGTCTCGCCCATCCCGATGACGAACATCCGGCTCTCCCGCAGCCGGGAGGCCAGCTTGGTGAAGTCGCTGTCGGAGGAGACCAGACAGAATCCGTCCACATTGCCCGCATAGAGGATATCCATCGCGTCGATGATCATTGCGCTGTCCGAGGCGTTTTTGCCCTGGGTATAGCTGAACTGCTGGATCGGGGTCAGATTATGCTCCAGCAGCACCTTTTTCCAGGCGGCCATATCGGTGCTGGTCCAGTCGCCGTAGATCCGCTTGTAAGCGGGGGTGCCGTAGACCGCGACTTCATCGAGAATCGCCTTGATATACCGGGGTGAGACGTTCTCGGCGTCGATCAGCAGGGCGATTACCTTGCCGCTGTCCTGCACAGTTATCTCTCCTTTTCAAGCTGTTTTTTCTTATTGTATCACAAAATGGGCCCCGCAACAAAAGGGATTGCAATTAGGTGTGGCAGGATAAGAAAACAACGCCGTAAAGCCGGCGTGACGTAAGAAAACGATGCCGGAAAGAGGGCACTTTTGCGCGGTTGCGTCGTCAAAATCTCGGGGCAGCTCTGCTGCCCGCCGGCGGGGAGCCGGATTTCGACAGCAGCCTGCTCGAGGAGATCGGTCGGGGCGAGGAGGCGTATTTTGCCCACAGCTATGAGGCGAGACCCTTCAGCCCGAAGGATCTGCTGGCGGTGACGGTGTATGGGGAGCGGCGAATCTGCGCCGCGGCCCGCAGGGGAAATGTCACCGGCTGCCAGTTTCGCCCTGAGCGGAGCGGAAAGGCGGGGATGCGCGTCATCCACGCGCTGATTGACGCGATAAACTGAGCGGTTTGGCGTTGCATTTTCGACCTCAAAAAGGTATAATATTTCCTTAATGACCGCCCTTTTATCCGCCCGCCTGGGAAGAGGGGCGGAAGGGGGAATCAAACAGTATGACCGAATTTTTGATCCGGCGGTTCATCAAACAGCCGCAGGATACCCGCACCCCCGCCGCGCGGGAGCGGTACGGCGCGCTTGCCGGGGTGGTGGGGCTGCTCTGTAATCTCTTTTTGTGCGGCGGCAAATTTCTCGCCGGGTTTCTGTTCGGCAGCGTCTCGATCATGGCCGATGCGGTCAACAACCTGTCGGATGCGTCGAGCTGCCTGATCACCCTGCTCGGTTTCAAGCTGGGCGGCAAGCCGGCCGACGCGGAACACCCGTTCGGCCACGCCAGGATCGAGTACCTCTCCGGGCTGTCGGTGGCGGTGCTGATCATGGCGATCGGGGTGGATCTGCTGCGCACCGGATTTGAGCGGACCATCCACCCCGAGGAGGTCACCTTCAGCCTGCTGTCGGTGGCGGTGCTGATCCTCTCGATCCTCGTCAAGCTCTGGATGTCGGTGTTCTACCGCTCGATCGGCAGGCGGATCGGCTCCACCGCGCTGGAGGCGACCGGGACCGACAGCCGCAACGATGTCGTCTCGACCACCGGCGTCCTGCTCGCCGCGGTGGCCGCCCGGGTGACCGGGCTCTCGCTGGATGGGCCGGTCGCGATGGCGGTCGCGCTCTTCATCCTCTGGGGCGGGGTCGGCGTGGTGCGGGAGACCTTGAACCCGCTGCTCGGCGAGGCGCCCAGCGAGGAGCTGGTCGACCAGCTCAGCCGGCAGATTCTCAGCTACGACGGGGTGCTGGGGCTGCACGACCTGATGGTGCACGATTACGGGCCGGGCCGGCGGTTTGCCAGCGTTCATGTCGAGATGAGCGCCTCGCAGCAGCTGATGCACAGCCATGATATTATCGATAATATCGAGAGGAAGATCCTGGAGGAGGACGGCATTCATCTGGTGATCCATCTCGATCCGATCAGCGATGATGATGACGTCATCAACGAGCACCGAAAGATGACCGCCGACCTGGTGCAGCAGATTGATCCGCGGCTGACCATCCACGATTTCAGGATGGTCAAGGGGGATGACCACACCAATCTGATCTTCGACGTGGTGATCCCGCCGGAGTTTCCGATGAAACCGGAGGAGCTCAAGCGGACCATCGCCCAGCGGATGCGGGAGAACGACCCCAACCATTTCGCGGTGGTGACGGTGGATTACAGCTACGCCCCGAACCCGGCGCCGCGGGACAGCAAAAAGACCAAGGTCTGACTGCCGGTCTGCCGGCAGCCGGAAATCTGGCATAGAGAGGAGAAGAAAGTTATGTACGACATTTCCAAAAAGATCAGGGGGCTGCGTCCCTCGGCCATCCGGGAGATCCTCAAGAATATGAGCGATCCCGACATGATCTCCTTTGCCGGCGGGAATCCGGCAGTGGAGTGCTTTCCGATCGACGCGATCCGGCATTACTCCGAGCAGCTGCTCGCGGAAAAGCCGGTGCGGATGCTGCTCTACTCCACCACCGAGGGAATTCCCGAGCTGCGGGAGTCGGCCCTCGCCTTTGC
Source organism: Candidatus Pygmaiobacter gallistercoris (assembly GCA_019113125.1). Taxonomy (GTDB): domain Bacteria; phylum Bacillota; class Clostridia; order Oscillospirales; family Ruminococcaceae; genus Pygmaiobacter; species Pygmaiobacter gallistercoris. The sequence goes on from DXIA01000122.1 coordinate 8,113, forward strand.
CAACCGGTACGGGGCGATCAGCCGGCCGGAGGACGACATCGCGATTCTGACCGGCAGCCAGCAGGCGATGGACTTTATCGCCCGGCTGTTCTGCGACGAGGGGGACACCGTCATCGCGGAGGACCCGAGCTTTGTCGGCGCCCTCAACTCCTTCCGCGCCAGCGGCGCGAAGACGATCGGCGTGCCGATGGAGGAGGACGGCGTCGACCTCGCAAAACTCGAGGAGGCGTTTGCGGCCACCCCGCGCCCCAAGCTGTTCTATGTGATCCCGAATTTCCAGAACCCCACCGGCCTTGTCACCAGCGCGGCAAAGCGCAGGGCGATCTATGAGCTGGCGGCAAAGTACAATGTCCCGGTTCTGGAGGATAACCCCTACGGCGAGCTGCGGTTTGAGGGGGAGTACATCCCGCCGATCAAGAGCTATGACGAGAAGGGCATGGTGCTCTACTGCGGCAGCTTTTCCAAGATCCTCGCGCCCGGCATGCGGCTGGCCTATGTGATCGCAAACCGGGAGCTGATCGAGAAGATCGTCACCATCAAGCAGTGCAGCGATACCCACACCAACACCTGGAGCCAGATGGTCTGCGACGCCTGGCTGCGGGGCAGCGACACCGAGGCGCACATTGCGGCGATCCGGCAGGTCTACAAGCGCAAGTGCAACCTGATGCTCAGCGAGATGGACCGCCAGTTCAGCAAGAAGATCAGTTATACCCGTCCCAGCGGCGGCATGTTCCTCTGGGCGACGCTGCCCGACGGGGTGGATATGCTCGACTTTGTCCGGCAGGCGCAGCAGCGCAAGGTCGCGGTGGTTCCCGGCAATGCATTCCTCTGCGATGAGGACGCATCCAGCCAGTGTTTCCGGCTCAACTACTCGACCCCCGGCGATGAGGACATTGTCCGGGGAATCGGCATTCTGGGTGCATTGACAAAAGAAGTCTGCGATTGACGCCCGGCAGGGGCGGACAGAGCAGTCGTCCGGTATGATGCAGGATCCCTGGCCGGTTTCAGGTCGGGGATTTTTAAAAAAAGGGGGGAGACCACGGTGGGCGGGGAAAACGGCAAGAGAACCGATCCGCTGCGCGGCATGATCGGCGGATTAATCTGCATTCAGCTCGCACAGGAACCGGTGCTGCGGTTTGTCGATCAGAGACTGACCGGGCAGATGGGCCTGCCGCCCGCCGGGACCCCGGTGCGGGAGCTGATCCCCGATGAGGACTGGAAGGGGCTGCTCGACCAGTTTCAAGGGGCGATGACCGGGACGGGGGAGGTGCAGTTTACCGCACGGATCATTCCGGTGCCGGGCGAGGCGCCGGTGGAGGTCAACTGCTCCGGCCGCCGATGGGAGGATCTGCTCTGGCTGGCGGTGTCGCCAAGTGCCAAAGAGCGCATCCAGGGCTATCAGCGGATTTTCGACTGGTACAACGGGTTCCGCGCGCTGATGGAGAGCGCGCCGCAGCAGGCCTATGAATGGGACCTGAAAAACCGCACCCTCACCGAGGCGGGCTTTCAGTCGGTGCTCTGGCGGGAGCTGATGATGGCGGAGCCGCTGCTCGATGTGGACGAAGAGGGCATCCCGTCGGCGGACAATGTCTATCTTGGGGATCGGGGCGCATTTCGCCAGCTGCACCGCAGCGTCCTCGCGGGCGGCGCGGGCGGGACGGTCGAGATGCGGATGCGGACCGGCTATGGAACCTATCGCTGGTGCCGCCTGACCCTCGCGACCCTGTACGATGCGGACGGAAAGCCCCAGCGCGCGGTGGCGATGCTGGTGGACATCGATGAGGAAAAGCGCGAGTCGCTGCTCATGGCCAAACGCAACGAGCGGGACCAGCTGACCGGCCTGCTGAACGGGGAGACCATCCGCTCCCGGCTCCTGGCGGCGCTGGAGAAACTGGAGAAGGGCTGTCTCGCGCTTTATCTGGTGGATATCGATCATTACCAGCAGGTCGCGGATCAGCTGGGCGTGCTGTTCGGGGAGGCGGTGCTGATCGGCACGGCGGACAAGCTCACATCGGTCGCCGGGGACGGCGCGGTGCTGGGGCGGTCCGGCGCGATTACCCTGATCGTCTTCAAGCCCATGGAAAACCGCAAGGCGGCCATCGCGCTGGGAAAGACCTTCTGCGAAAAGCTGCGCCAGCGGTTTGCCGACGGACAGCAGGAGCTTGAGATCACCGCGAGCGTCGGTCTGGTCGTTGCGAACCCGGGGGATCGGGATTTTTCCGCGCTGGTGCGGCAGGCGGATCTGGCGCTCGCCGAGGCAAAGCGGGCCGGCGGCGGTCGCCTGGTCACCTATCGGCGGGGCATTCCCGGCAAGGAGGAGGCGTCGGACGCGGGGTTCTATTTCGGGGAGAGCGCCGCGCCGAGCAGCGCGGCGGGCTCCTTCAACGACAATATGTTCTACCTCTTCTTCAACATGCTCTATGAGGGGGAGGACCCGGACCGGGCGATCGAACTGGTCCTGCGCACCGCGGGCCAGCACTTTCACGTCTCCCGCGCCTACATCTATGAGAGTGAGCCGGAGGACAACATGATCCTCCAGCTGACCCACGAGTGGTGTCAGGACGGGGTCGAGAGCCTCAGCGAACGGGCGGAGAGCTTTACGATCGATCTCGGGGAGAAGGGGATTCTCTCCAAAACAGAGAGCTATCGGTGCGACGACACCTATGCGCAGAGGACGATGATGCCGGGCTTTTCGGACCGCATCGGGCCGAACAGCGTGCGCGCCTTTCTGCAGTTCGCCCTGATGGATCATGGGAGCTTTCAGGGATTTATCGGGTTTGATGAGTGCGCGGGTCCCCGCATCTGGAACGATGAGGAGCTGGAGACGCTGCGCCAGATTGCCCGGATTGTCGGCGGATACCTTCTGCGGGTGCGGGCGCAGGAGCGGCGCAGCCGACAGGATCCGATCACCGGGTTGCCGGGCTTTTCCCGGTTTCGCCGCCAGGCGGCCCGGGTGCTGGAAACCGGACAGAGCAACTGGATGATTGTCAGCCTCGATGTGGTGCGGTTCGGGCGGATCGCCACCATTTTCGGGGAGAAGACGGCGGATCGGCTGCTGGGACGGATCGGCGCGCTGCTGCGCAGCCGGATGCAGCACGGGGAGCTCGCCTGCCGGGTGCGGCGGGACGAGTTCGCGCTGCTGCTGCGGGGCAGGGAGGGGGAGACCGGCCCGGCCCGCGCGCGCCGGTTTGAGCAGGCGCTCGCCCCGGCGGCCCGCGCGCTGCTGGGCAACTATGATCTGCGGCTCGCCAGCGGTTTCTGCCTGATCCCCAAGACCGAGCGGGTCTCGGTCACCGCCCTCTACCGTCAGGCGTCCGCGGCCCGCAAGCGGGCCAAGCGGGACGGCCTGGGCGGGCACCTGTACTACAATGCCGAGATGGACGCGGAGGAGACCCGCCGCAGCGGCATCGAGCGGCGGGGAAAGAAGGCGCTGGCGGCCGGTGGGTTTCAGCTGCGGCTCGAGCCGATCTACGAGATGAAGAGCGAAAAGGTCTGCGGGGCACAGGCGTCGCTGCACTGGGCGGACCCGGTGCTGGGGGAGGTGCCGCCGGCGGAGTATCGGCCGATTTTTGAGCGGTGCGGTCTGATCCTGCAGCTGGAGGAAAAGCTGATCAGCGAGACCTGCGGCCTGCTCTCCCGCTGGAAGAAGAGCGGCAGCCTTTTGCCGGTGACCCTGACCCTTTCGCTGCTGCAGCTCTCCCAGACCGATCTGGTGGAGCGGCTGACCGGCGCGCTCCAGCGGGCCGGGGTCGATGCGCGGCTGCTGCACCTGCAGATGTCGGGCGATTTGCAGGACTGGGGCGATGAGGGCGCGGTGCGGATGCTGCATCGGCTGAAGGACGCGGGGTTCTCGGTCAGTGCGGGAATCCAGATCCCACAGGGGATCACCGGGGACATCGCCGACCACCCGCTCTGGGAGGAGGCGGTGCTCTCCCCCATGATCTTTGACCGTCGGGAATGGGAGGATCGCCTGAAGGCGATGATCGCCCTGGACCATGCGATGGGCCTGCGGGTCCGGGCAGCCGGGGTGCAGACCCGCCAGGAGGCGGACCGGCTGCGAAAGGCGGGCTGTGACTTTGCGCAGGGCCCCTTCTTCTCCCCGCCGCTCACCCCCCGCGCGGCCCGCTCCCTGCTGCTCGTGCCGGAATAAAAATAGAAGGCGGATGCCGTTTTCGGCATCCGCCTTGTTGCGTTTTCGGTTCTGCGCCAGAGCGCTCCCGCGTAGGATAGAAAAGAGGGGGTGGGAGGATGCAGCAGCTGATTCTGGAACTCATGGGACAATACGGCGCGGCCGGCGTCTTTGCGCTGATCTTTCTCGAAAATCTTTTTCCACCGATTCCGAGCGAGGTGATCCTGACATTCGGCGGATTCTTGACCACCCGGATTATGCTCACACCGCTCGCGGTGATCCTTGCGGCGACGGCGGGCTCGGTCTTCGGGGCGCTGGTGCTCTATGGCGGCGGAAGACTTTTGAACCGGGATCGTCTGACCAACCTTGTCGGCCGGTATGGAAGATGGTTCGGCTTTGAGCCGGATGGGCTCAAGAGAAGTCTGGACACCTATGAGAGGTACCAGTACAAGACGGTCTTTCTCTGCCGGATGGTGCCCATCCTCCGCAGCCTGATCTCGATTCCCGCCGGTATGGCCCGGATGCCGATGCTCCCGTTTCTGCTGCTCACCACGGCGGGCTCGCTGATCTGGAACACCGCGCTGGTACTCGCCGGCGCCGCGCTGGGCGAGGCCTGGGCGATGCTGCTGCCCTATCTCGATCTGTGGGGCAACCTTGCCCTGGCGGGCATTCTCCTGCTGCTGGTCATCGCCGGGATGCGGCGGTGGAAACTGCGCCAATCCGCCAAAGAGCGGTCTTCCGATTAGATTCTTGAGGCACAGAACGGCCCCGTGCATTCTGCAATGCACGGGGCCGTTCGGCGTTCTGCCCTTGTTATTTTGCCAGAGATACAATAATCTCGCAGCACTTTTCCAGCCCGAAGACGCCGCTGTTCAGGGTCAGATGGTAGTTGTCCGCCATGCCCCAGATCCGGTCGGTGTAGTGCCGGTACTGCGATGCGCGCGCCTTGTCCCTCTTTGCGACCAGCTTTTCGATGTTCTTTTCGGGGAATCCGTACTCCTCAACCGCGCGGCGCATCCGAATCTCCCGGTCGGCGTGCACAAAGACGTTCAGGCAGTCGGTCCGATCCCGAAGGATGTAGTCGGCCGAGCGGCCGACAATGACGCAGGGATCCTTTTCGGCAAGCTCCCGGATGATGTTGTTCTGGAGGATCTGGATCTTGTCGACCGGCGGGAGATGATCGGGGGAGAACCCGGCCTGCGCATAGGTGCCGCCCATCGAGAGATTGTAGAGCAGACTGCTGGTGGTGGAATACTCGTCGGTCTCCTCGACGAATTCCAGCGCAAACCCGCTCTGGTTGGCGACGAGCTGGATCAGCTCCCGGTCGTAGAATTTGTATCCCAGCTGTTCGGCAACCATCCGGCCGACCGTGCGTCCACCGCTGCCAAACTCCCGGCTGATGGTGACAATCCGTTTCGACATAAATCAGACCTCCATTTCCGCAGCGTAAAACTGTGCATCCTGTATGGAAATATCAACACATACGCTATATTTTTGTATTTTTATTATAACGCTATTTTTATGCAACGACAAGCGGCGGATAAGACAAAATTAATAAAATTTATTGGGGATATTGAGGCCGATGCCGTGCAATGCGGGCGCAGCAAAAGAGGGCCGGCGCAAATCCGCGGCGGGCCAGGAAAGCGCTGTGCCGCTGTATCCGCCAAAAGAGCAAAACCGCTGCGGCAAAGGGGGGAAAATCAGCGATTGTTTTATACTAAAAGTATATAAAC
>DXIA01000123.1 GCA_019113125.1 Candidatus Pygmaiobacter gallistercoris
TTCACCTCTCGGAACAGGGAACCCGCCGTCTTTCCCTGGCGATCTTTCTTTTGTCGGCGTTTCCCCTCTTCATCATGATGGAGTGCTTTGATGAAAACGGCATCTTTTCGGTCTTCATCTCGGCCTTTCTCTTCAATCTGCTGATGATCTGGCTGATCTGCTGGATTCTCTATTCGATCTTTGGCAGCTTTACAGTCTCCCTTCGGATCGCCTCCGTTTTGTTCTATCTGCTGGGCATCATCAACAGCGCGGTGCGTACCTTCCGCGGTACCCCGATCTCGGCGCTGGATCTATACAACATCCGCACCGCCGCTGCGGTTGCCGGCGGCTATCGCTATCCGTTTTCCTATTACTTTTTCACCGCAACCCTGCTTTTGCTCTTTGTCTGGGCGCTGGCCGGAAAGGCGGTCTGGCGTTGCCCCCGTCGGCGCCAGCGCTGGATTGCCCGGGGCTGCTGTGCCGCGGCGACCCTGCTCTTCTGCGCCGTCTTTTCCAACACCGCCTTTCTCAACAGCATCGGCATCAAGGATTATCTCTGGAACCAGAACCTCGCCTTTGAGGACAACGGCCTTCTGCTCAGCGCCGCGTACAGCACAAAGTATCTGCGGATCGAGACGCCGGAGGACTACAGCCCGCAGCAGGTCGAGGAGATCATTGATGCGCTGCCGGAGAACGACGCCCCGCTTGCAGAGGAGCAACCGAACCTGATCGTGATCATGGATGAGAGCTTTTATGATCTCTCAACCGCCGGCAGCTTTGAGACCGATCTCGACTACCTGCCGTTCATCCGGAGCATGACCGGGCGGGAAAACACCATCACCGGTGATCTTCGGGTCAGCACCTTCGGCGGGGGCACCTGCAACACCGAATTTGAGTTTTTGACCGGCTGCACCCTCGGCTTTTTCCCCACCGGCAGCGTCGTCTACCAGCAGTACATCCGGCAGGCGACCCCCTCGCTGGTCACCCTGCTGCAGCAGCAGGGATACACCGCCTACGCCGTTCATCCGTTTTATAACTACTGCTGGAACCGGAACAAGGTCTATCCGCTGCTGGGGTTTGAGCATTTTTATGATCTCAGCGACTTTCCCGGCGCCAAGATGCTGGGCAGCTATGTCAGCAACTGTGTGAGCGATGAATCGGACTTTGAAAAGCTGATCGAACTGTTTGAGGAGAAGGATCCGGGCGAGCCGCTCTTTCTCTTCAATGTGACGATGCAGAACCACGGCGGCTATTCCAAGCTGCTCAACGCGCCGGATGAGCTGGTCCACATGAGCAAGGGCGACTATACCAGCCAATATGCGGATAACTATCTCTCACTAATCCGCGCCACCGATGCCGCCTTCGAGGATCTGATCTCCTACTTCGAGCAGGTGGAGGAGCCGACCATCATCCTGCTGTTCGGCGACCATGCGCCCAATCTGCCCGACGGCGTCTACGAGGCGCTGATGGGCAAGGATCTGGACGATCTCACACTGGAGGAGACCCAGCAGCGGTACACCACCCCCTTTGTGCTCTGGGCCAATTATGACATCGAGACCGGCACCGGAGATGCCGGGACCATCAGCGCAAACTATCTCTCCACCCTGCTGCTGCGGACCGCGGGGCTCAAGACCAGTGCCTACATGGATTTTCTCGATCAGCTCTCTCGGCAGATACCGGCCATCAACCTGAACGGCTATCTCGGCGCCGACGGCACCGAGTACAGCTATGAGGATGATTCCGAATATCTGGATCTCATCGAGGAGTACCGCTCGCTGCAATACAACTATCTATTTGACAAAGAAGATCGCCTTGATTCTCTCTTCACCCCGCGCTGACCGGGGCCGTGCTGAAAGGAGTGCCGGATGGACTGCAACGAATTTCTGAACACGACCACCGAGATCGCCTATGCACTGCTCGAGAGCGGCGCCGAGATCTACCGGGTAGAGGAATCGGTGCTGCGGATCTTCGCGGCCTACGGCGCACGGGAGGGGCATATCTTCGCCATTCCCACCCTGCTGATCCTCTCACTGCAGGATGAAAACGGCAAAAATCTAACCACCATCCGACGGCTCGGCAGCCACGGCAGCGACCTTGCTCGGGTCAACGCCTATAATGATCTGTGCCGCGCCATCTGTCGCGAAAAGCCCTCATTTTCCGAGATTCGCAGGGAGCTTGCCCGGATCGGTCGTCTGCCCTGCTATACTCCGCTGCAGCAGATTGCGGCCGGCGGGGTGGTTGCCTTCGGATTTGCGCTGCTGTTCGGCGGCAACCTCTTTGACGCGCTCTGTGCGCTGGTCTGGGGCATTGCGGTAAAACTGGTGCTCTTTCTGATGGAAAAATACCACGCAAACGGATTTTTCACCACCATCGTCTCCAGCTTTGTCGCAGCGGGCCTGTCGGTGGTCGGGTTTCGGTTTGGGCTCGGGGCACATCTTGACAAGATCATCATCGGCGTGCTGATGAATCTCGTTCCCGGCGTCGTGCTGACCAATGTCATGCGGGATATGATTGCCGGCGATCTCATCGCCGGGCTGACCAAACTGGCACAGGCACTCATCACCGCGACCGGCATCGCGCTGGGCACCGGCGTTGCCATCAGCCTGGGACGAATTCTTCTGGGGGTGATGGGATGAAATTTCTTCTGCCCTGTATCTATGCTTTTGTCGCCTGTTTCGCCTATTGTTTCATCGTCAATATCCGGGGACGGCTGCTCCTGTTCGCCCCGCTCGGCGCAAGCATCGGATGGCTGGTGTATACCCTTTGCGGCCTTTTTGCCGGCGATCTGCCCTGCTATTTTCTCGCAACCGTCGCGGTCTCGGTCTATGCTGAGATCATGGCGCGTATCGAGCGGGTTCCCGCGACCGGATTTCTTCTGATCGGCATCTTTCCGATGGTGCCCGGCGGCGGCATCTACTACACAATGGAATACTGCATCAACGGTGATACGGGGATGTTTCTCGAAACCGGGCTGCACACCTTCGGCATTGCCGGCTGCCTTGCACTGGGGGTTCTCACCGTGACCAGCATCCTTCACCTTTATGCCGCTGTTCGCCGCAGCCGGTGCAAAAACTGAATTTGTGCACAAAATTATTTGACGAGTGTTGTCAAGTCTTTACTATTTATTTCAATTCCTGTAAGATAGAGGTAAAATAAATAGGAAAGACTGGTGTCCCGTCGAATGCATGGTTTTCTGGACAGAATCTTCAATCCGCAAAAACTGGTGAAGAAAATTCCCGTCTCCGGGGAACTCCCCGGCGTTCCCTCCCTTCTCTCCCGCACCCTGCGGATTGCCTGGCCCTCTCTCACCGAGTCGGTTTTGATCGGCCTTGTCGGCATGGTGGACACCATGATGGTGAGTACTCTTGGCACCTATGCCATCGCGGCGGTCGGGCTGACCACCCAGCCGAAATATATCGGCCTGTCCTTTTTTCTCTCCCTCAATGTTGCGGTTTCCGCTCTTGTTGCCCGCCGGCGTGGCGAGCGGGATGCCGAGAGCGCCAGGCAGGTCCTTCTTCAGTCCCTCATCATCACGCTGGCACTGACCGCCGTCGTCAGCGTTCTCTGCGTCGTGTTTGCCGATCCGATTCTTCGGCTTGCCGGTTCGGCGCCGGACACCCATGAGGATGCGGTTCTCTATTTTCAGATTATCATGGGCGGGATGGTCTTCAACTCCGTCTCGATGGTGATCAACGCCGCACAGCGCGGCTGCGGCAATACCAAGATCGCGCTGCGCACCAACCTCGCCAGCAACCTTGTGAATATCTTTTTCAACTATCTGCTGATCGGGGGCAATTTCGGCTTTCCGCGGCTCGGGGTGGCCGGCGCGGCGATCGCTACCGTTATCGGCACCGTCGTGGCCTGTGTCATGAGCATCTTGAGTGTGCTGCACCCACATCAATTTCTGCATCTGACCTGTCCGAAACGGATTCGGTTTGACCGGCGCACGATGGGCGGTCTCGCCAACATCGGTTCCTCCGCGCTGGCAGAACAGATCTTCCAGCGGATCGGCTTTTTCATCTCCGCCATCGTTGTTGCGCGGCTCGGCACCGAGCCGTTTGCCACCCACCAGATCTGCATGAATGTTCTCAACATCGCCTTCTGTTTCGGTGACGGTCTGTCGGTCGCCTCGGTCGCGCTGGTTGGCCAGAGTATGGGGGAAAAGCGAATCGATCTCGCCCAGATCTACGGCAGCATCTGTCAGCGGATCGGTTTCTTGATCTCAATCCTGCTCGGCATTGTCTTCTTCGTCTTCGGCCGGAATATTGTCGGGCTATTCAGCAGCGAGCCGAAAATTCTGGATGACGGCGCGGTGCTTCTGGATATGATGGCCTTTATCGTGCTGCTGCAGATCTCGCAGGTGATCTTTAACGGCTGTCTGCGCGGTGCGGGCGACACCCGATTTGTCGCGGTGGTCAGTCTGATCAGCGTCACCTTTGTCCGTCCCTTCTTCAGCTGGTTGTTCTGCTATCCGGTAGGGCTTGGGCTGGTCGGTGCCTGGGTTGCGCTGCTGCTGGATCAGCTGGTTCGTTTCCTGCTCTCCCGCTATCGTTTCGGCAGCGGAAAGTGGTCGAAAATCGTAATCTGAGTTTCTTTTGTTTGGTCCGAATTTGTGGTATAATGGGGGATAGTTTTACTATCTCCCATTTTTCAGCGTTAAGGAGGGGCTGTGGGTTGTCCAAGTATGAACTTCAGATGCCGTTGATTGAGGATGGAGATCGCTGGGCCTATGGCGGCGATCAGGAATGGTGCCGCACTGCGTGGCGGCGCGGCTGTGGGTGCGGGCCGACCACCGGCGCAAATCTTTGCGCCTACTACGCGATGACCCGGCCCTCGATGCGAGGGCTCTACCGCGGCAGCCTCTCCCCCTTCTCCAAAGAGGAGTTCATCGACGAGATTGAGGATATCTTTCGTTTCATCACCCCGAGTTACATGGGCTTTCCCTTCGCAGGGAAATATGCGCTGAAGTTTCGCGCCTATGCGCTCTACCGCGCTGGGGTGCATTTCTCCTGCTCCGGCTGCGGCGCCGCCGGAACGGTTCAGAAGATGTTCGACTTTGTCCGCCGTGGCATCGACAGCCAGAATCCACTCGCCCTGTTGATTTTGCGCCATCGCGCCCCTGAGCTCAAAGAGGACAACTGGCACTGGGTGACGGTGAGCGGCTATCTCGATGGGGCGGACGGCGATCAGGTGATCCTGAGCAACTGCGGTGAGCGGGAGGTTCGGCCCGCCTCGATGCTGTTTGAGCGTCACCCCAAGAACACGGTCCGTTTGCTCTGTTTTCAGGAGGAACTTTGATGGCAGAAGAAGAGAGGGTTCCCCCTGTCCTGTTTGAGGAGCAGGGGTATCTTGCTGATTTTTTGTCCCAATCTGCCGGAGAGGACAGGACCATCGAAGATCTCCTTTTTCGGCATCTCACCTTTGATGGCATCCTGATCTCCAAGCTCGAGTTCTCACACTGCCGATTTGAGGGGTGCCGCTTTATCGGCTGCCGACTGCCGCAGCTCTATCTGCGCAGCTGCACGCTGGACGGATGTGATCTCTCGGGCTGCCAGCTGAATGACGCGACCTTCCGCAATGTACTCTGGAAGGGCTGTAAACTATCCGGCACCCAGTTTTTCGGCTCGTTTTTTCAGCAGTGCCGCTTTCTGGACTGCGCGGCGGAGTACGCGAACTTCAGCGGCGGTATCTTGAAACAGCTCACTTTTTCGGACTGCCGGCTGCCTGAGGCAAGTTTCTCCGACTGCAAGCCCACCCGGCTCTCCTTTTCCGGCTGCGGACTTCAGCGGTCGGATTTTACCGGCACCCCGCTTAAAGGACTTGATCTGACCGAAGATGCGATTGAGGGCATTCTGCTTGCGGGTCCGGAACTCAAAGGGGCGATTGTCACCCCGTTTCAGGCCTGCGATCTCGCCCGCCTGCTCGGACTGATCATTCGATAAAAATCCGGACCTGGAAAGTCCGGATTTTTCTGTACATCCGGCTGCACATACCGGGTTTTGAGCAATCTTTCCTCCGCTTTTACAGTTGCTAAAACAGGGAAATGCTGCTAGAATATGTGGTATGAAACTGAAGGAAATGATCTTTTTCGCCCTTGCGCTGCTCTGTCTTGCGGACAGCATTATTCTGACCTTTCGCTCATCGGTCACGCTGGGTCTGTTTATGATGTACGGACTGACCGGTGTGCTTTTTGCCTATGCCTTTTTTCATTCCAAAATTGATGCCTTCTGCTCTCATCTGCCCGGGTCGGCACTGCGGATTCTCTTTTTCTGCGGAGTCGCATTTTTCTTGTTTCTTGTCGGGGTGATGACGGTCTCCAGCTTTTACCGCGCTCCTACCGGGGAAGAGCAGGTGGTCATTGTCCTCGGCGCCGGACTGCGCGGCGAGCGGGTCAGCGATACCCTGCGCCGCCGGCTGGACCGCGCGCTGGAATATTACCAAGAACATCCGGGCTGTCTTTTGATTCTCAGCGGCGGCCAAGGTCCGGATGAGGCTCTTCCTGAAGCCGAGGCAATGTCCCGATATCTGCAGGAGCGGGGGGTTCCATCAGAAGATCTGCTGCTGGAGGATCGCTCCACTTCGACGCAGGAGAACTTTGCATTTTCGCTTGATTTGATGCGCCAACGCGAATTGGATGAGGACACCCCCATCCTTTTCGTTACCAACCGGTATCACTGTTATCGCGCCGCACAGTATGCGCAGAAGGTTGGTTTTACCGAAGTCCGGGTGCTCCCCTGCAGCACCAGCCTGATTTACCTGCCCTCGGCGGTCATGCGGGAGGCCGTTGCGATCTGTGCGCTCTGGGCCGGTCTCAACTGAGTTTTTTACCGCTCCCGCTGCGAGGGAGCGGACATCCTTATCTGGAGGTATCGTATGGAGAGAAAAGACGCCCTTACCATCGGCATCGCGGGTGGATCCGGTTCCGGCAAAACCACCTTTGCAAACAAGATCATCCAATACTTCGGCGGCGATGTCGCGACGCTGAACCACGACTACTATTACAAGCCCTTTGCCGATCTGCCGCTTGAGGAACGCAAAAAGCAGAACTTTGATCACCCGGATGCATTTGACACCGATCTGTTGATTTCGGATCTGCTGCGGCTCAAAAAGGGAGAGGACATCCGCCGTCCGGTCTACTCCTATACCGAATTCACCCGGCTGCCGGAGACGGTGTTGGTGAAGGCTGCACCGGTCATCGTGGTGGACGGTATTCTGATCTTCGAGAACCCCAAACTGCGGGATCTGTTCGACATCAAGGTCTATGTCGACACCGACAGCGATGTACGGCTGGTGCGGCGTCTGATGCGGGATGTCAAGGAGCGCGGCCGGTCGCTGGAGAGTGTTTTTAACCAGTATCTGACCACCGTAAAGCCGATGCATGAGACCTTCGTCGAGCCGAGCAAGCGTTACGCTGATGTCATCGTGCCGGAGGGCGGTTTCAATGCGGTCGCACTGGACATGGTCATCGACCGAATCCGCGCGCAGATCGCAAAGCGCTGATCAAAAAAGAGGAAGGGAAAGGTGTGGCAGAATAAGAAAACAACGCCGTAAAAAGGCCGCTTTTGCGCGGCTGCGGCGTCAAAACGTCTCGACAACCACAAAGGGTGCCTTCGACGCTTTTCCTTGC
>DXIA01000124.1 GCA_019113125.1 Candidatus Pygmaiobacter gallistercoris
CTTCGCACTTTCTCCATCCAAAATTCTGGGGCAGAACTGCAGGGCACCGTAAAAAGGTCGATTTTGATGCGGGTGCAAGGAAAAACGTCGAAGGCACCCTTTGTGGATGTCGCGGGCAGCAGAGCTGCCCCGACGTTTTGACGCTGCAGCCGCGCAAAAGCAGCCTTTTTACGGCGTTGTTTTCTTATCCTGCCACACCTTTATGGACAGTCCTTTTTTGGTGGAGCAATCAGAAGACCGCGATGACGGTGCCCTTATAGGTCTCCTCGATGTAGCTCTTGACCTCGGGGCTGGTCATCGCCTTGATCAGCGCCTGGATCTCGGGCCGGTCGTCCCCCTCGCGGATGGCGAGGACATTGGGATAGGTCTGGGCGGCCTCACTGGTGGCGTCCTCCTTTGCGATGGCGGTGTCGGCGATGCCGGCGCCCAGTGCGTAGTTGCCGTTGATGACCCCGAGATCCACATCGGCCAGCAGGTTCGGGATCTGGGCGGCGACGACCTCTTCGATCTGGATGTTCTTGGGGTTGTCGACGATGTCGGCGACGGTGGCCTCAAGCCCGACCCCGTCCTTGAGGGTGATCAGACCCTGTGCGGCGAGCAGCTGCAGCGCGCGGGCCTCGTTGCTGGTGTCGTTGGGCACCGCGATGGTGGCACCGTCGGGCAGTGCGTCCAGCGAGCTGGTCTTGCCCGGATAGATGGCCATCGTCTCGAAGTGCACCCGCGCGCCGACTGCGAGGTGGGTGCCGTTCTCGGCGTTGAACTCGACGAGATAGGGCTCATGCTGGAAGTAGTTGGCGTCCAGATCGCCGGCCTCGAGGGAGGTGTTCGGGATGATGTAATCGTCGAACTCCTGCACCACCAGGTTGATGCCCTGCTCTGCCAGCAGCGGCTTGACCACGTCGTTCAGGATCTCGGCGTGGGGGGAGGGGGAGGCGCCGACGGTCAGGGTGACCGTCTCGGCGGTGGAGGAACCGGTTGCGGCGGAGCTGCCGCCGGCAGCGCTGGACGAGCTGGAAGAGCCGCAGCCGGTCAGAATCAGGGACAGGGCGAGTGCGGCACTCGCCGCGGCAAGAATCGTTTTGCGTTTCATATCTCAATTTCCTCTCTTTGCTTTCATATTTTTTGTTGGAACACACGGTTGACAGACAACACATCCGAAACTGGAACAGGGGCGGTGCGGCGTCCCGCACCGTCTTTGCCGCGGCGTCCCGCGGTCCCCTGCGCCGGTCGGGGGCGTCAGGAGCGGTTCCGTTTATCTATCCGGTTTGCGGTAAAACCGAAGAGAAACTGAATCAGACAGACCAGAATCACCAGCAGCAGGATGGTGAAGAGCATCACCTCGGTCTGGTAGCGGTAGTAACCGTACCGGATCGCGATGTCTCCCAGCCCGCCCGCGCCGACGGTACCGGCCATTGCGGAGTAACCGATCAGGGTGATGGCGGTGATCGAGAGGCCCCGGATCAGGCTGGGCAGCGACTCGCCCAGCAGCACCTGTAGGATGATCTGAAACCGGGTTGCCCCCATGCACTCGGCGGCCTCGATGACCCCGGTGTCCACCTCCTGCAGGCTCTGCTCGACCAGCCGTGCGACAAAGGGAGCCGAGCCGACCACCAGCGGCACGATCGCCGCCGTCGGGCCGATCGCCTTGCCGGCCACCAGCCGGGTAAAGGGGATCAGTGCGATGATCAGGATGATGAAGGGAATGCTGCGGCCGATGTTGACCACCCAGCCCAGCACCCGGTTGAGGGGCAGGTTTTCGTGGATGCCACCCTTTGCGGTGGTGTAGAGCAGCACCCCGAGCGGCAGCCCGATGACGTAGGCCAGCAGGGTGGAGCCGATCACCATATAGAGGGTGGAACCCAGTCCTTCCAGCAAAATTTCCTTGAGGGAAAGAATCGAATCAAGCATGTTTGCGTCCTCCTTCCACGCCCAGCAGCAGTCTGGTGATGTTGCTGGCGGGTTTTGCGAAGATCTCGTCGGTGCGCCCGCCCTCGGCGAACTGCGCCGCGTCGATGACCGCGACCTTGTTGCAGATCTCCCGGACCACCGCGATCTCATGGGTGATGACTACAATGGTGACCCCAAGCCGGTGGTTGACCTCCCGCAGCAGCTCGAGCACCTGACGGGTGGTCAGCGGATCGAGCGCGCTGGTCGGCTCGTCGCAGAGCAGCACCTTCGGGTCGGTGGCCAGTGCCCGCGCGATCGCGACCCGCTGGCACTGACCGCCCGAGAGCTGCGCCGGATAGGCGTCCGCCTTGTCGGCGAGCCCGACCAGCTCGAGCAGCCGGTTGACCTTGGCCTCCCGCTCGGCACGGGGCACCCGGGCCAACCGCAGTGGGAAGGCGACGTTCTGCCGCACCGATTTCTGCATCAGCAGGTGGTAGCCCTGAAAGACGACCCCCATCTGACGGCGGGCGGCGAGCAGCTGCTTGCCCCGCAGGCTGGCCAGATCCACCCCGTCCAGCAGCACCCGCCCCGAGGTAGGCTGCTCGAGCATCGACAGGCAGCGCAGCAGGGTGGACTTGCCCGCGCCGCTCATCCCGATGATGCCGAAGATGTCGCCGTCCTCGATGTCAAAACTGACCCCCCGCAGCGCGGTGACCTCGCCGGCGGAAGAGTGAAAAACCTTGGTGAGATTCTCAATCTGAATCATGCTGTGAACCCTCCTCAAAACAAACAAGACAACAAAAAAGCCCTCGTCCCTGAATTTCTTCAAGGACGAGGGCATAAGCTCCCGTGATACCACCTTGGTTCATCCCGTGCTCGCGCAAGCGGAACCTCTGCAGCTGCTCCGGAAATTCCTTTTACAGCCTGCCACGATAACGGGTGGACCCGTCACGGGCTAACCTTGCGGCTCGCCCGCGCAGCTCAGAGACCATGTTCGGCGTTCTTCGCTTTACCCCCTTGCACCAGAACGGGGGCTCTCTGTGAAAGCGGCCAACGCTTACTCTTCTCATCAGCGCCTTTTGTTGTTCGGTTGTGATTCTCATTATACTCCGGGTTTTCGGATTGTCAACCGAAAAAATTCACCAGAGCTTTTAAAGTATTTGAACAAAAAACTGAAAGGATTGCACAAATCCCATCAAAAGGAAGAGGATTTTGGCCCATTTTCCGGTGCAGTGGTCTCCGGTGCAGCAACCGGCGCGGAGGCGGCGGGGACAAAGATTCTGCTCGCCGGGGCGGAGAGAAAGATCACCCGACTGTCGCAGAGCCGGTCGGCGAAGGTCCGTTTTTCCGGGTCGGCGGCGGCGAAGAGATACCCCAGAAAGAGCAGCCCGTTGAGAAACCGCCCCACCGTTTCCCGATAAAGGCAGTCCCACCAGTGCAGCGGCGCACCGGTCACCGAGACCACCCGCATCCGCAGCAGCCGCTTGCCGGGGGTTGCACCCATCCCCAGTGTAAAACAGAAGAAGTAGGCTGCACGGGCCGCAGCGCGGGCAAGATCCGCCCCGGTATAGGAGAAAAAGACCGGATTGCTGCCGATGCCATAGAGGGCGAGCGCCCAGAACAGCGCGGTCAGCGGCAGGCAGAAGATCCCGGACAGCAGCCAGTCGATCACCAGCGCGCACCCCCGCCGCCAGAAACCCGCGTAAACCGCATTACCCTGCGTATACATACATCGGCACCCCATTCTCAGCGGTCTCGGCAAGCTCTTCCAAGACCTGATTGTCACTCTTGGGCAGCACCGTCTCCACCGCCCCGAGCAGCCAGCTAAAGATGGTCTGCTCGGAAAAATCGGTGTAGTAGGGGTCCGCCCCGGTCAGGTCGGAGAAGTCGGCAAGCGCCTGCTCATACTCCCCGATCTCGTCGATCAATCCGTTGTCCAGCGCCTGCTGAGCGGTGTAGATCCGCCCGTCGGCGAGCTGGCGCACCCGGGTGTCCTCCATCCCACGGCCTTCGCAGACGATGCCGACAAATTGATCGTAGGCCTCGTCGACGACGCTCTGGTAAATCGCCCGCTGCTCATCGGTCAGCGGCAGGTCGCTTGCGCCCATCGATTTGTTGGGCCCGCTGGTGATGTAGACCGTCTTGAGCCCCAGTTTTTCATACAGGCCGCTGACGTCGGTGTAGCTGAGGATGACCCCGATCGAGCCGGTGGTGGTGTTCCGGTTTGCGATGATGTGGTCGGCCGCCATCGCAATGTAGTAACCGCCGCTGGCCGTCGTTGGACCGAAGTAGGCCCAGATCGGCCGGCCGGTGACCTCCTTGTACTCCATCAGCGCGAGGTAGAGTTCATCCGACTCATACACCCCGCCGCCACCGGTATTCAAATAGAGAAAGATTCCCTTGTTGGAATCGTCCTGCTCGAGCTGTTTGACATAATTCAGCGTCGCACTGTGGTGGTAGCTGGGCTGGTTGAGCCCGAGTTCATCCCCGCTGGCGTTCTCGATGGTGCCCACACATTGATGACCGCAAAACTCTCTCCCGGTGCAGTGTTCGTCTGCTGGGAGGAGAGGGAAAACTGGCGCAGAACTGCCGAGAAAAAGATCCCCGTCATGCCGGTTACCACCAGAACCACCGCGGTGATGACAATACCGAATAGCTGTTTTTTCTTCAAATTCTTCACCTCGTTGCGGCAAAAGCCGAAAATTGCTTTTTCTTATTATACAACAGAATTGGAAAAGAACAAACCACCGGATTGCAAATCGGTGCGCCGTCGGATATGATAGAGGAAAAGGGGGAGATGCGAATGGAAACACCAATGCGCCGTGGCGACCGCGCGGTGACGACCTTCCGGGAACAGATGGAGATTCTCGTCCGCTGCAGAGTTTGCCGGCTTGCACTGCGGGATGAGGAGGGGCCCTATCTCGTGCCGCTCAACTTCGGTTTCACAAGCCGCGGAGAACAGCTGACCCTCTATTTTCACAGCGCGAAGGAGGGCAGAAAGCTGCGTGCGATTGCGGCAGACCCGCTTGTCGCGTTTGAGCTGGATACCGACCACCGGCTGGTGGTCGCCGACCGCCCCTGCAGTTTTGGTTTTGACTACGCCTGTTTGACCGGTACCGGCCGGGCGGAGCTGGTCGAGGATCCCGACGAGAAATGCCGCGCCCTCTCCCTGCTGATGTACCAGCAGACCGGACAGCTTTTCTCCTTTACACAGCAGCAGGCCGACGCGGTTGCGGTGATCCGGCTGCGGGTTGAACGGATGACCGGAAAGCTCTGTACGCGGTAAGAACAGCGGAGAAATTCGACAATTTATATACAAAAAGTAATATAAAATTAAGATATAACTTTTTGTTCGACAAAAATGTGTTTTGCGCAGGGGTGTTTCCACCCTGCGGCAGCGTGAATGTCACTGAATATCGTTTTTCTTTTCTCGACAGATTTTTCCACGGTTCCCCGATTGAAGTTTCCCTTTTTGTGGGGTATCATAAACAGAGAATCTGTTGCAGAGAATCTGTTGATTTTGGCATAAAAGCGGAAAAACTGAGGGCGGATTGCCGTTGGAGATGATAGATTGTCCAGTTATCGTGAATTCAGGGCACAGGTGAGAAAAAAGCGGCGGCGCAGGATGCTGCAGCGGGGTCTGCTCATCCTGCTGATCGCGGTGCTGCTGTGCGGCACCGCCTTTCTGGCGGTCCGGCTGGCCGGGCTGCTGCGCTCCCCGCAGCAGGAATCAGAGACCCAGTCCGCCGACAGCGCCCAGAGCAGCAGTTCGGGTGGACTGCCCTATGTTCCGGGGTCGGTGGGGCAGACGATCAACGCCTTTGCACCGATGGGAGCCGATCGGCGGATGTATGCACTGCCCGAGAACGGGCAGGTGGACCTCTCTTATTTTAATGACGCGACCTTTGTCGGGGACTCGATCACCACCGGCTGGGATGTCTACCGCAGTGTGACCGGACTGCCGAACGCCCATGTCGTTGCGACGATCGGCGGCCGGCCGCCGGTCGACGGGGTGCTCTGGAAGGACAGCAATACCGGTGGGACCTATGATCCGATGCAGGCGATTGTCGCCACCGCACCAAAGAAGATCTATGTCATGTTTGGCACCAATGTGCTGGTGAGCCAGGGGGAGAACATCGAGGACAAGTTCATCTCGGATTACGGCAGGTTTCTCGACGACCTCCGCAGCAGGATCCCCGACTGTGAGATCTATGTCCAGTCCATCCTGCTGCCCACCGCGGAGGGCACCGCAAAAAAGCCCGGGCTCAGCCCCGATCGGATCACCCGGGTCAACGACCGGTTGGCGGTGCTTGCGTTTGAGAAGGGCTGCCACTACCTCGACATCCAGTCGCTGCTGTGTCGGAACGGGGTACTCAATCCCGACATCGCCCAACCGGACGGCATCCACATCAAGCCGCAGGCCTATGTTCAGTGGCTGGATTATCTTTCAAAACACACCGTCTACAGCGCGACCTCGACCTACCTCGGCGGTTCGCCGGTCGCTGCGGCGCAGTAAAAAAGAGGGACAGCGCAGCTGTCCCTCTTTTGTCTGTTTGCGCGCTAAGCTTGCTGTTCAAAGAACTGCCGGCAGAACGATTCGGAGGAGATCCGGTCCTGCACCTTGACGGCCCAGTTTTCCTTGTCGAGCAGGGCGGACAGCGGCGCGCCGAGAATCTCTTCCAGCCGGGCTCTGGTAAAGGTATAACTGTCGCCCGAAAATGCGTAGGTGATCCCGGACAGATTGTCGATCGCCGCCATCGCCGCGATGGAATTGTAGACAAGGTCCCGCTGTACCGTCTCCTCCCCGATGTTCCAGACGGTGTCCAGATAGTTGACGGTCAGGGTGCAGGTATCGGAATCAATCTGAAACTTCATCGGAACATTGTTGAGCGGCAGGGCATAGAACAGCTGGGTCGTGTTGCTCACATTGCCCAAATAGGGGTTTTTGAACTTTTCGACGGCGGTGATGTCGTGGGTCAGCGCGTCGGTCTGCCGAAGGGTGTATTCCTCCCCGCGCGCCTTGATTGCCGGAAGGATCCAGAACTGAATCAGGTAGAACAGGACCGCTGCAACGGCGATCAGACAGAGGATCAGCTTGCTCTTTTTGGTCATCTTCTCAGTCCTTTCTGTTTTTGTACAGAATTTTGGGGAAACTGCCCACCGTGATCGGAATCAGGATGGTGAGCAGCGGCGGATAGAACCGCATCACAAGAGCGGCAAATTGATACGGGCCGGTGAAGACGACCGGCCGGCCGAACCAGAGGTTGCTCGCAAAGGTCACCGCCGCAATCACCCCGGTGCAGACGAGAAAGAACAGCCCCCAGAGGATCCAGACGATGGTTCTGCGCCGACGGGCGGCGCTGATCGAGAGAAAGGCGACCGCGTCGGACGGGTTTTTGATCCGCCACAGATAGAGCAGGCCGAAGATCAGGGTCAGCCAGAATCCCAATGTGCTGAAAAAACCAAAGCGGAAAAAGAGCAGCGGCAGCGAGAGAATCCAGAAGAGGACGCAGCTCAGCAGCGTCGTCTGCAGGCAGGCCGCGCGGTAGCTCCCGACACAGGTCAGCTGGTTGCCGTCAATCAGCGAATCCACCGAGGACAGGCTCTCCTTTGCCTTTTCGGTCGCAGCGGCCTCGTCAAATCCCTGCGCCATCAGGTCCTCCCGTTTCGCGATCATATTGCTCAGGATCTCTTCCCGCAGATCCCGCACCTCCGGCGTCATCCGCTGGTGGCGGAACAGGCCGTCGACATAAGTTTCCAAATCGGTCATCTGCAATCCCCTCCCAGAATCAGCATGTTGATGATCTTCTCGGCATGGAGCCATTCTGCAAGCGCTTTTTCATAGGCGTCGATGCCGATTTCGGTGATGTGGTAGTATTTGCGCCGCCCGCCCTGGGATTCATCGCCCCAGTAGCTGGTGATGGCCCCTTGTTTTTCCAGCCGTTTCAGACTGGTATACAGCGACGGCTCCTTCAGCTCGTAGGCGTGGCCACTGTTTGTGGCCACCGCCTTCATGATTTCGTAGCCGTAGTTGTCGCCATCCCGCAGGATCTTCAGCAGGATGGTGTCGATGTGGCCGCGAATAAGGTCGCTGTTGATGTTCTGCT
>DXIA01000017.1 GCA_019113125.1 Candidatus Pygmaiobacter gallistercoris
CCCCCAAGCCTTGGTGGCTTGGGGGGCCGCTCTGAGTGCTTTCTACGCCAAAAGTCTACGGCAGAACCGTTGTTTTCTTATCCTGCCACACCTAAGGCCAAAAGTGCTTTTTTCATGCCACCACCGTGACCTTTGGATCAAACCGGACGGTATTCTCGCCAAACAGCGTTTTCTGCCGAATCAGCGGGGCATAGGTCGCGGCGTCCCACTGCAGAAAGTGCCAGCCGAATCGAAACAGGTCGATCCCCCGCTCGAGATAGCAGCGCTGGTAAAGCTGCGAAAAGGTCTGCTGCAGCCGGTCGGTGAGTGCCTGCTCGAGCTGCCCGGGGTCGTTCTGCAGCGAGAGGTCTTTCACCTCTCCCACGAGTGAGACGGTCAGCTGCGCCGTGTCTTGTTCCACCTGTATCGTCAGCCGGGGATTTGTCAGGGTGCAGCTCTGTTCCCCGGCGTCATACCGGAACCGGTCGGCGCCGCCGAGCAACAATTCCGCGAGCTGCTTTTCCTCCCCTGTAAGGGCAAGCGTCGGCTGTCCCTGCTGCAAGAGCAGCAGCGCATCCGTTTTGACCGGCCCGTCCTCCGCTGCTGCGAGCCGCGGCAGCAGGAAGAAATCCTGCGACCGGCCGGCGAGATCAAACCGGTAGATCATCTGGGTCAGGCTGCGCTCGGGGCCGTCGCCGTCCTTCATCTCCTCGAGCGCGTCGACCACCGCCTCGACCCCCTCGGTATCGAGCAATGCCCCCTCCTCTGCGGCCCGGTAGGCAAAGACCGCCATATTCGGGCGGGAGGAGCGCTCCTCCGAGAAAAAGCGCAGGATCTCGGAAAGGCTGCCCGCCGCCGTCGTCTCCTCGACCAGCAGCAGCTCGTTCTGCGCATAGAACAACTGCTCGCGCAGCTGCTGCTGTGCGTCGATCAGCGCAGTCTTGACCGTCTCTCCACCGCCCGAGATCAGCAGCGTCTTCTTCTCGCTCGACTCGGTCCCGCCCTCTGCGGCGGTGTAGGCAACCAGCTGTACCCGGTAGTCCTGCGGCTGCCCCGCGACGCAGATCATCTTGACCACCGCGCGGTCGGTCAGACTGACCGGCTGGCGGCAGCCGGCAAACAGCAGCGCCGACATCAGCAGCGCCGCGATCCGAACGCGTTTCATCTCTTCTCCCCCTTCCCTGCAAGGGCGAGCAGCACCGCCGCCGCCACGCCGCCCCAGGTCATCCAGCGAAACACCCCCTGCGGGAAACCCGCATGGAGCACCAGCGAGACGCCGGCGACCAACAGCACCGAGAGGAGTACCGAATACCGTTTTCCCCGCTGCGGCAAAAAGCCCTGGATCAGTCGTTCCGCAGCCGCCGTCTCGAGGATCAGCTTGAGCAGCAACGCCATCAGCCAGATCGAGGCGTGCAGGCTGTCCAGCCGCCGAAAGACCGACAGGCTGCCGATCCGCGCCAGCGTGTAGACCGGCTGGCGCTGGCTCCAGGCAAACCCGCCGAGCACCAGCTCGCTGAGCAGTGCAAAGAGTGCATAGGTGGCAAAGACCGCAACCAGCATTCCCTTCCAGCGCAGCCTGGGTCGGTCCGCGACCCGAT
Source organism: Candidatus Pygmaiobacter gallistercoris (assembly GCA_019113125.1). Taxonomy (GTDB): domain Bacteria; phylum Bacillota; class Clostridia; order Oscillospirales; family Ruminococcaceae; genus Pygmaiobacter; species Pygmaiobacter gallistercoris. The sequence goes on from DXIA01000017.1 coordinate 1,578, forward strand.
CCGTGAGCACTGCCCCCGCGAGAAAGTCCGGGGAGAGATAGAATCCGTTCTGCATCGCCTGACCAATCTCCCGCACCGGCAGCGGGCCGGCGTCGAGGTTTTCCAGCTGCAGATCCTGCAGGTTTGAGACCGCGATCAGAAGGATGGATCCGAGAAACAGGACGAGCAGTACCCCGCCCACCCGGGCGAATCCCTCGCTGCCGAGCCGCACCGCATAGTAGATTAGCCCCAGCACCAGCAGCAGAAAGAGAAAGAAGGGCAGCTGCCACTCGCCGATGAAACCGAGAAAGCCGTTCGCCTCGTTGACCGTCACCCCGGCCGAGAGGAGCAGCAGCGCCGCGGTCAGTCCGCGCGCAGGGGTAGCGAGCCAACCTCGCTCGCCGATCCCCCGCTGCAGCGGCCAGAGCAATAGCCCGACAAGCAACAGGTTGAAAGCGGCGGCCGGAAGGAGCACCTGTGCCGGGAACCGGATCGGCTCCCGGAACGGCTTGATCAGCATCTCGGCCGAGACCGCGAGATAGATGCAGACAAGCAGCTGCCGCGCGCTGATCTTGTTATCTCCCCGCATCCGACCGACCGCCTTTCGCCCCGGGCAGATCCGCCGCAGTGAAGATCCGCCCCGCAAGATTTTTCCAGCTGGTCCGCAGGATGCCGTCCCGCAGCGCGCCGCTGTCATAGGGGGTCAGCGGCGCGGTATAGGGCATCCCGAAACTGTTGATCGAGCAGATGTTGAGCATTGTAGCCATCAGCACCAGCACGATGCCGAGTGGCCCGGTCAGCCCCCCGGCGAGGATGAAGAGCATCCGCAGAATCGTGACCGGCTGGTAGAGCGACGGCACCACAAAGCCGCAGATCGCGCTGATCGAGGCGACGATCACCACCGGGGAGCCGAGGATCCCGAACTGGATCGCGGCATCCCCCACGATGAGGGCGGAGATCAGGCTGACCGAGTGGCCGATCGCCTTGGGCAGCCGCAGTCCCGCCTCCTTGACGATCTCGAGCAGGATGTTGACGAAGATCGCCTCCATAAAAAGAGGCAGCGGAGTCGCCGCCTCGCTCGCCGCGACCTTGTAGAGCAGCTGGCCCGGCAGCAGCTCGGGGGTGAAGTTCGCCACCGCGACAAAGATGCCGGGCAGCAGCACCGCGGTGAAGAAAGCGAGGTATTTCAGCGCCCGGATGAAGGAGGCGTAGTAGGGACGCGAGGCGTAGTCGTCCATGCACTGAAAGTTCTCGGTAAAGAAAAATGGAATCAGCACCGCGTAGGGGGTTCCATCGGCCAGCAGCGCCACCTTGCCCTCGCAGACCTTGGCGCAGAGGGTGTCCGGCCGCTCGGTCAGCCCCGCGCAGCTGAAGAGCGAATAGGGGTTGTTCTCGAGAAACGGCGCGAGGTAGCCGGTGTCAAAGACCATCTGCAGCCGGATTTTTTTGAGCCGTTTCTTCACCCCTGCGACGAGGTTCGGGTCGGCGAGATCCCGGTGGTAGATCAGCGCGACCTCGGTTTTTGAGCACTCGCCGGTGCGGAAGGTCTCGATGACCAGCCCCTCGCTGCGGATCCGGCGGCGGATCAGCCCCATATTGCGGCGCAGAACATCGCAGAACGCCTCCTTCGAGCCGTAGACGTTGACCTCGCTGTCCGGCTCGCCCGGCGAGCGCTGGGCGAAGTTCTGGGCCGGAAAGGAGTAGGCCTCGCCCCACCCGTCGATAAAGAGCAGCCCGTTGCCCGAGGCGAGCTGAAAGAACGCCTCCTCCAGCGTCTGCACCGGCGCCGCCGAGAGCGGCACCCCGCTCTTCTGCCGCAGCCAATTTGCCAGTTCTCCCGCATCCGCGAAGATTTGGTACTGGTACTGCAATGGCCGCAGCAGCAGCTCCCACGCAAGGTCCACCCCGGCGAGATCGTCGCAGAGACAGACCGCGCACCGGATCGAGCCAAAGCGCGCCTGCCGCACAAAAAAATCCGCCGAGGGGCCGAACTGTTCCTTGAGCCACGCAAGATTTTTTGAAAGTTCTCTGATGCCGTGTTCCATCCGCCCGCCCCTTTCCTGTTCTGCGGATAGTATGACGGCAACTGCATGAATTTAATCACCCGGGCAAGAATAGAGCCGACCAACTTTTCTCTGGAGGCTGTCGCGATGCCGGTATTCATCCTGCGGACCCTGATCATCTATCTCATCATCATCTTTGCGATGCGGCTGATGGGAAAAAAACAGCTCGGAGAGCTGCAACCCTCCGAGCTGGTATCCACGATTCTGCTGTCCAACCTCGCCTCGATCCCGATCGAGTCGCCCGAGATCCCGCTGATCTCGAGCATCCTGCCGCTGCTGCTGATCGTCAGCCTCGAGATTCTGGTCTCTGCGCTCTGCACCCGGTTCCGGGGGCTCTCCAACGCGATCTCCGGCCGGCCGAAGATCATTGTGCGGGACGGGGTGATCGACCAGCGGATCCTGCGGGAGCTGCGGTTCACGGTGGATGATCTGCTCGCCTCGCTGCGGGCAAAGGACATCTTTGATCTGCGTCAGGTCGCCCTCGCAGTGGTCGAGACCAACGGCAGCGTCAGCGTTTACAAGCGGCCGGCGGACAGCGAACTCACCCGCAAAGATCTGAAACTGCCGGACCCCAAAACCGACAAACCGCCGATGCCGCTGATCGTCAACGGTGCGCTCAGCCGGGACGTGCTCGCTTACTGCAATCTGGACGCGGCATGGCTTGATAAGGTGCTGCGCCGCGAACGGCTCGGGCCGCAGGACATCCTGCTGATGCTCTGCGACGAGACAAAACAGTACACCATCATCCGCAGAGTCTGAAGGGAGGAAATTTTTTGCGCAGGGTCAAAATCGCAGTCTTTCTGCTGATCACCATTCTGGTGGTCTGTGTCGCCGGATATCTCTCGGTCGACCGGGTCAGCGGGCGGATCGGGGCGCTGCTCGAGACCGCAAAACAGCAAAATCAGGGCGGGGATACCCCCGCCCTGAAAGAGACACTGTCACAGCTGCAGGACTACTATGCCGACCGGGAATGGCTGCTCTCTCTCTTCGTGCGGCACGACTACGCGTTCAGTGCACTGCCGTCGCTCGGCGCACTCGAGAGCTATGCCGCCCAGTCGGACCAGACCGAACTCGACGCCGAGCTCGAGCGGGCCAGCGCCCAGATCCTGACGATGCGTCACTTGTTCTTGCGCTTTTTCTGATTGGAATCGAGCAGCTCCTTGAGCTCATCCATAAAAGTGTTGATATCGCTGAACTGACGGTAGACCGAGGCAAACCGGACATAGGCGACCTCGTCGATGTTCTTGAGCTGCTGCATCGCCTGCTCCCCGATCTCCAGTGAGGTGACCTCACGGTTCATCGTGTTGCTCAGCGTCTGTTCGATCTCATCCACCGCCTGCTCCAGCGCGTCAAAGGAGACCGGCCGTTTCTCACAGGCCCGCATCAGTCCGTTGAGCAGTTTCTGCCGGTCAAACGCCTCCCGCGAACCGTCCTTCTTGACCACCATCAGCGGGACCGTCTCGACGACCTCATAGGTGGTAAACCGTTTTTTGCAGGACAGGCACTCCCGGCGGCGGCGGATCCGCTCCCCGTCGTCGGTGGGCCGGGAGTCGATCACCTTGGACTCGACCTCCCCGCAATAAGGGCACCTCATAGTCTTTCCTCCTAAACTGTAATCAGCTCATACAGCACTTCGCCCAGATTCTCCGGGCGCACCTGTGCGCCGCACAGCTTTTCAAAATACCGCTTTGCGCGAGCCGCATCGCAGGTAATATCCTCCACCCGCGCAAAGCGGGTCTTCTCCTCTTGTCTCGCAAAGACCATCACCGAATAGCTGGTCCGCTCCAGCCTCGGGGTTCCGAGCAGAAAATATTCGAGCTCCTTCACCCCAGATCGGCAGCTGTGCCTTGCGACAACACACCCTTCGGTCATACTGAATCCTCCTTTTCCACTACATCATTATAATATATCATTCTGCACAGGAAAAGAAGTTTTTGTCGCAAAATTTGACACAAAACGACAAATTTCGCTATTGATCGAATTGTCGCAAAAACAGGACCGCATCCCTTAAGTCCGCAAGATCTTTAAAATTTCCGCGGTAAAGTTCAAGGATTAAGGCACCCTGGTAGGAAATCTCTTTGAGCAGTGAAAAAAAGCTTGCAAAATCGAAGGCTCCCCGGCCCGGCGGAAGGCAGTCTTTGCCCGGCGTGTGGTCGCTGAGATGGATGTGCGCCAGCGCGGGCCCCATCGCCCGGGCCATCTCGAAGATGTCCTCCCCACTGCGGATCGCCTGCTTGAGATCCAGCACAAAATGTGCCCGCTCCCCCAGTAGCTGCCGCATCCGTCGGATATTTTCAAGGCTGCCGCACTGACAGCGAACGACGTTTTCCTGACACAGGGTCACGCCATATTCCCGCGCAACGTCGGCCAGCCTGGCAAAATTCTCACAGTACCGCTCGAACGGATAGGGCGAGGTCTTGTAACCCCCGTGAACGACAAAGATCTTTGCCCCATATCCCGCTGCGGCCTCAAACAGCCGCCGGTAGAGGGCGATACCGTCCTCCAGCCGCCGGTCGTAGGCGGTCGCAAAGAAAAAGGTTTCCATGCCGGAGGTAAACGGATGCAGGGACACCACCTCGAGGCCGTCGTCGGCGAGCTGGCGGCGCAGCGCCCCGGCATAGGACGGCTCCAGCTCCTGAAAGGTGTTGAGAAAGAGTTCAATCCGGCGGATCCCCAGCCGGCTCAGCTGGCGCGCGCCATCCTCGGTGTGCGCCGGATAAAAGCAGGCGCTGGAAACGCCGATCTCCATCTTCTCTCCTCCTCTCCCGGTGATGTTTCTTTAGTCGGCCAGCAGTTTCTCCACCGAGGCGAGCCGGACGGCGATGCAGAGCAGCCGGGTCGCCTGCTCAACCTCCTCCAGCGCGGGGTAGGTCGGCGCCAGCCGGATGTGCCAATCCTGCGGATCGACGCCGTAGGGATAGGCGGCGCCGGCGCCGGTCAGCACCACCCCTGCCTCCTTGCAGAGGGAAACAATCCGCTTTGCGCAGCCGGGCAGCGTGTACAGGCTGATGAAATAGCCGCCCTTGGGGTTGGTCCAGTGGGCGATATCGCCGCAGTCGGCAAGTCCCTCCGCCAGCAGCCGGCGCATCGCGTCGAACTTCGGCTTGATGATCGCCTTGTGCTTTGCCATGTGGGCGAGGATATGCGCCTTGTCCTTGAGATACAGGACATGCCGCAGCTGGTTGATCTTGTCGAACCCGATGGTCATCGGGAAGAGATCCTCGCAGATCGCCGCAAAGGTCTTCGGGCCCGCCGCGAGCGCAGAGACACCCGCGCCGGGGAAGGTGATCTTGCTGGTAGAGCAGAACAGAATCGGCAGCTCCTCATGGCCGCAGGCCTTGCAGGCGTCCATGATGTTCAGGGTGTCCTCCGGCGCATCCTCGAGATAGTGCACGAGATACGCGTTGTCCCAGAGAATCTTGAAACTGTCCGCCGCCGGTTCGAGCGCGGCGAGACGGCGCACCGTCTCATCCGAATAGCAGTAACCATCGGGGTTCGAGTAGGTCGGCACGCACCAGATGCCCTTGACCCGCGGATCCTTGACCAGCTCCTCCACGAGATCCATGTCGGGGCCGTCCTCCCGCATCGGTACGGTGGTCAGCTCAAAGCCGAAGTGCTCGGTGACCCGGAAGTGGCGGTCATAGCCCGGCGCCGGGCAGAGGAACCTGGGTTTCTCCCCCGCACTCCAGGGAGTTTTGCCAAAGCCGTCCCGGCAGCCCGCAGCGACCACCTCGAACATCAGGTTCAGGCTCGAGTTGCCGCCGACCAGCACCTGCTGCGGATCCACTCCGAGCAGCTCGCCGAACAGCCGACGCGCCTCGGGGATTCCCTCGAGAAAACCGTAGTTGCGGGTATCCGCCCCGGCCTCGGTCCTGTATTCCTGAATCTTCAGCAGATCCATCGAGAGATCGAGCTGTTCCGGGCAGGGCTTGCCCCGGGACATATCGAGTTTCAGCCCCTTTTTCTTCTCGTCGCCATACAGCTGCAGCAGCCGCTCCTTCTCCGCCTCAAGCTCCGCGCGGCTCATCTTCAGATAATCGTTCATCCCATCTTCCCCCTATCTGTTTGTTCCCCGCCCGCTTGGGGCAGACACTGCCTCAATTCCCGTGCGGGCAAAGGACTATTACATTATAATCCATTCGCCGGTATTTTGCAAAAAAGTTTGCAGTCATTTTTGTCGGAATGC
>DXIA01000125.1 GCA_019113125.1 Candidatus Pygmaiobacter gallistercoris
GGACAAACAGACCTGCGATGATGACCGAGGTGATGGTGACGGTGATGAAACCGCCAACGATCATCTGGGGCAGCATGGTATCCATCAGATACTGATACTCATCATCATTCTCCGCCAATGCCTTGGAGGCCTCGGTGGTGAGGATGAGGTTCGGCGGGAACCCGTACAGCGCGGTCAGCGAGGTGGCAAACGCCATATAGGGGCTGACCTTGAGGACCTTGCCCACAAGGATCGACAGGATGCCCATGCCGACAACACCAACCACGATGATGATGACCAGCGGTCCGAGGACCGAGAGCAGCATCTCGGGGGTCGCCTGCTTGAGGCCGTCAAAGACGTAGAGCATCAGCGCAAAGCAGATGAAGTTAAAGCAGCCGCATTTGTTGAGGATGCTGCGGTCGAGGAACCCGAGCTCGGTGAAGATGATGCCGAGGATCAGCGCCCAGACAGCGCCGCTGATCGCGCCGATGCCGGGGAACTGGATCTTGCCCATGTAGAAGGCCCCCAGCGCGACGATCGAGAGCTTGAGAATCGCGACCGAGGTGGTGAAGAACTTGTCGGGCAGCGCGGGGATCAGTTTCTTGCCGCCCTCTTCGGTCTTCATCTTGCCGTCGACCGAATCGACCTCGCCCGCCGCGGCGTGCTTGACCGCACCGGAGCGATACTTCTTGAGCAGGTTGCGGCCCTCACGCTTGAGGCAGAGCGCGGTCAGCGGGTAGCCGGCAAAGCCCTGCGCGCAGTACATGATGATGGCCAGCGCAGCGACGTCGCTCAGGCCGAGCGCGGTGGCGGCGTCCTTCATGGTGACCGCCGCGACGATGCCGCCGGTGAGCGGGGGCAGACCGGAGATCACATAGTTCCAGTCCACGATGCCGGTCCAGGCGAGGATCATGCAGAGCAGGATCATGCCCGCGAGACCCGCAAGGCAGATGACGATGATCTTCCACTGTTTGAGCAGTTCACCGATCGAGATGGTGGTACCCATGTGGGTGATCAGCAGGTAGATGCAGATGGTGCTGGTGAAGGGGGCGCCAAAGCCCGCCGCCGTGACGATCTCGGTCGGGAAAAAGGTCCAGTAGCCGATGATGAAGAGGACCGCGACGACGAAGACCGAGGGCACCCACGCTTTCGAGAGAACGCCGATGATGTCGCCGATTGCGTAGACCAATGCCACGCAGAGCAGTGCCAGAATCGCATTGTTGGTGATCAGTTCCTTAAACGATTCCATTGAGACAGATTACCTCCTTTTTGTATTGATCTTTGCTCGCACAGGTGAACATTTTTTCACTTGCGCTTTGTCATCATCACTTCCAACACAATGTTGTCCATGACGGGTGAGCCCTCGTTGCCCAGCCGGACGAAGTTCTTGATCGTCTGCTCGGGGTCGGTGTCCACGATGCCGTCGCTCGGCTGTACGCAGACATTGTCCAGCGCCATAAACGCGCACTGGAACGCGGTGTTGACACAGGTGCTGATCTTGAGCGCGCAGTCCGCCTTTGCGCCGTCGCAGAGCATGCCGGTGACATCGCCGAGCATGTTGTTGACCGCATAGCCGATCTGGGTGACATTGCCGCCCATCAGATAGACCAGACCGCAGGCCGAGCCGGTGCCGGCCACCGTCGCGCCGCAAAGCCCACTCAGCAGGCCGAACCGGCAGTGGATGTGGATCCCCATCAGATGGGCCAGCGTCACCGCGCGGAACATCTTATCCTCGTCGATGCCCAGCGTCTTGGCCGCGCTGACCACCGGCATGGTGGCGGTGATGCCCTGGTTGCCGGAGCCGGAGTTGGTGACCACCGGCACATTCGCGCCGGCCATCCGGGCGTCGGCGCCGCTGGCGGTGTCCTCCATCGCGTTGGTGACCAGATCGTTGCTCATGTATCCCTTGGCGCGGGCCTTGGCGATGTTGCGCCCGATGTTCAGGCCGTAATCGCCCCGCTTGCCCTCCTCCGAGATCCGGGTGTTGACCGCGATCGCCTGCTCGATCATGTGCAGGTCGTCCTTCTCCCGGTCGAGCTCATTGACAAAATCAAAGATGGTCTGGATCGAAAGGGTCTGGTCGATGACATCGGGCGAGACCCCGTGCACCAGGGTGCCGATCGGGTGATCCACCACCGCGACCCCGTCCTCTTCGATCCGGACGACATTGGTGTGGGCGGAGGCGATGATCGCGCGGGCCTGGTGCCCGTCGGCGCTCTTGACCTCGACCTCCACATACAGCTTTTCGGGGGTGTCCTTCTTGCCCATCTTGACCTTGCCGCTCTGGACCAGCTCGACCGCCTTGCGGCGCTCCTCCTCACTGGCCTCATCCACCACCTGCAGCTGCCGCTCGACCTTGCCGCCGATCGCGCCCAGCGCCGCAGCGTAGTCGATGCCGGTGTAGCTGGTGCCCGGAATGCCCGCAGCCATCGCATTTTTGATGATGTTGACGCTGGCCAGCACCGTCAGCTCATCCACCTCACCCTTCAGATGTGCGCGGGCGTTCGCCGCGCACAGCGCGATCGCAGCGGGCTCGGTACACCCGGTTGCGAGTTCCATCTCGCTGTTCAGAATTTCACAGATCAGTTTGTGGTCCAATCTTTTCATCCTCCTTTTACCGGCAGACCTTCGCCTGACCGTCTCCTTTTATTTAGCCCGTTCTGGGCTATTTTACCAAAAAAATACAAAATCGAACTCGTGTGTTCATAATTTTTTCATAAGTATAGCGTATTTTGGGGGTAAAATCAACCCTCTATTGAACTGTATGGTCCGGTTTTTCGGGATATGAGCAGATTCATTTTTCGGCAAACCCGCGCGGCTGCACAAAAAAAGAGACCTGAAAGGTGTGGCAGAATAAGAAAACAACGGTTCTGCCGTAGACTTTTGGCGTAGAAAGCACTTAGAGCGGCCCCCCAAGCCACCAAGGCTTGAGGAGCCGCTCTTC
>DXIA01000126.1 GCA_019113125.1 Candidatus Pygmaiobacter gallistercoris
GTCTTTGGCGAGGTCACGCTGGACGAGAACCTGACCATCGGGGCGGGCCGCACCCTCACCGTCGAGCCGGGGGCAACCCTCACCGTGCCGGCGGGGGTGAGCCTCACCAACAACGGCACCATCAAGGTCGAGCTCCGCGGCGCGCTTGTCAGCGAGCAGCAGGTGGACGGGGTGCTGTACTATGTCGGCTGGGATGCCGATGAGGACGGCGCGGCGGAACAGGCCGACTATCTCGCCTACGGCACAGAGCCGGTCTATTCCGGCGCAGAGCCGGTCAAGGAGAATACCGCGCAGTACACCTACACCTTCCGCGGCTGGTCGCCCGGGATCGCCGCGGTGACCGGGCCGGTGCTCTATACCGCGCAGTTTGACAGCACCGTCAACCGGTACACCGTGAGCCTGCCCGAAAATCCGGTCGGCTACACGCTGGTCCCGCAGGGCCCCACCACGGTGGGCTACGGCAGCAACTTCTCCTTCACGCTGCAGATCGCCGACGGCTATTCCAAGACCGAGGACTTTGCGGTCTTGGCGGGCGGCACCGCGCTGGAGGAGCAAAGCGGGGTCTACACCCTGCGGGTGGAGGGGGACACCGCCATCACCGTCGAGGGGGTTGCGGATGTCACCGCCCCGACGGGCCTCACCGTCAGCTACGGGGAGGACCATTTCAGGGAGTTTTTGAACAACATCACCTTCGGTCTCTTCTTTAAGGACACGGTCACCGTGACCTTCACCGCGACCGACGCCGGCAGCGGGGTGGCGTATTTCACCTACGATCTCGGCAACGGGTCGCAGCGGGTCGACGCGGAGGACGGAAAGGCAGAGATCACGATTGAACCGGAGTTCCGCGGCCAGCTGACCGGGGTCACCGCGGTCGACGCGGCGAACAACGCCTCGACGGCGACGGCCTATGAGTACTTCGCGGTGGAGAAGGACGCGCCGACCGCCCCCATCCTCACCGCTCTCTGCGGCGGGGATGCCTATGTCGGCGGCTGGGTCAGCGGGCCGGTGACCGTCACGGTGAGCGGCTCCACCGCCACCAGCAACATCGCGAAGTACCAGTACTCGGCCGACGGCGGCGAGAGCTGGCAGGATCTGACCGCGACCGGGACGACGGCGGCGAGCGACACCCAGCCCGCCAACGTCACCGAGGCGGTCCTCATCCTCTTGGGCGCGACCGATCAGGAGTACCTGTTCCGGGCGGTCTCGAACGCGGGCAACCTCTCGGCGAGCACCGCGCTGCGGGTGCAGATCGACCCGGTCGCCCCGACCCTCTCGGTCCAGGGCGATACCGAACACTACCGCACCGACGACACCGTCTCGATCACCGTTTCGGCCGGGGATTCCGGCGTCGAGAGGGTCGAGGTGAAGAGGGAGGACGGCAGCTGGGAGGAGATCACCGGCAGCAGCTATCCCGTCACCGAAAACGGCAGCTATACCTTCCGGGTAACCAGCGGCGCCGGGCTGACGGCGGAGCAGACCCTCGTCTACACCAAGCTGGACCGGTCGGCGCCCACCCTGACGGTGGACACCGGCAGCTACAGTGCGGGCAGCTGGACGAAGGAGAATGTGACCCTGACCGCCGCCGCGTCCGGGACCCTCGCCCCGGCTGAGATCGAGATCAGCTACCGGGTGGACGGCGGCGATTGGCAGCCCTATGCCGGGCCGCTGACCGTCACCGCCGACACCGAGGGGACGGTTTATACCTTCCGCGCGGCGAGCGCCAGCGGGGTGGAGAGCGAGACGGTGCAGGTCACCGTCCGGCGGGACACCGTCGCCCCGACCCTCTCGGGGGTGGAGAACGGCGGCGTCTACTACACCACCCAGCAGGTGACGGCGGCGGACGACCATCTCGCGTCGGTCACCCTGAACGGGACGACGGTCGGCAGCCCGGTCACCCTGACCGGCAACACCACCGCGACCTACACCCTCGTCGTGACCGATGCGGCGGGCAACACCGCCACCCTCAGGGTGACGATGCGGCCGATCTCGTCGATCACGCTGCCCGGCGCGGCGACCTCGGCGGAGCGGGACGCGCTCGAGGAGATCAAACAGACGGTCTCGGGGCTGCTCGACGGCGCCTCCGGCGAGGAGAAGAAGGAGCTCGAGGCGCTGCTCGACAGGGTCGAGACGGCGCTCGAGGAGATCGAGCAGGCCGAGGCGGCGCAGGACGCGGCGAGCGGCAGCGTGGGGGATCTTGACCTCACCAAGCCGCAGACGGCGGACAAGGACGCGCTGATCGAGGCGCAGCAGACGATTGAGGACGCGCTGAACAACCACGGTGAGAACTACACCGAGGAGGAGAAGGCAAAACTCGAGGATCTGCTCGACAAGGTGGAGACGGCGCTCGAGGAGATCGAGCAGGCCGAGGCGGCGCAGGACGCGGCGAGCGGCAGCGTGGGGGATCTTGATCTCACCAAGCCGCAGACGGCGGACAAGGACGCGCTGATCGAGGCGCAGCAGACGATTGAGGACGCGCTGAACAACCACGGTGAGAACTACACCGACGAGGAGAAGGCAAAACTCGAGGAGCTGCTCGACAAGGTCGAGACCGCGCTCGAGGAGATCGAGCAGGCCGAGGCGGCGGGCAGCACCGATGCGATCGACAAGGTGCAGGCGCTCGACCCCGACAAGGTCCAGACCTCGGACAAGGGCACCCTCGAGCAGGCAAAAGAGGACCTCGAGGCGGCGCTCGGCGACTACGGCGAGAGCTACACCGACGGGGAGAAGGCAAAACTCGAGGAGCTGCTCGGCAAGGTCGAGACGGCGCTCGGGGTGATTGAGAATGCCGAGACGGTACAGGGTGCGGTCGACGCGCTGCCGGACACCGTCGCGCCGGATGATCTCGAGACGATCGGGAAGATCGAGGCGGCGAAGGAGCAGTACGACCAGCTGACCGATCAGGAAAAGGAACTCGCCGGCGGCGCGGGCGAAAAGCTCGACCAGCTGCTCGCGGCGATGATCGACTACCGGATCCTCGAGGGAGACGGCAGCGTCTGGAGCCAGGAGGGCGGCGAGACCCTCTCGATCCGGGCAAACGGCGCGCCGGCCAAGCTGGTGGACCTGCTGCTCGACGGCAGCTCGATCCCGGCGGAGGGCTACACCATCCGCAGCGGCAGCACGATTGCGACGCTGACCCCGGCCTATCTCGCGACCCTCGCGCCGGGGCAGCACACCCTGACCTTTGTCTATCAGGACGGGCAGGTCTCGGCCACCTTTACCATCGCGGCCAAGACGGCGGACGACACGACCTCGGGCGGGAACGCCGGCTCGGATGGCACTGCCACCCCGGATGCGCCGAACACCGGCGACCCGACCAGCCCGGCGCTCTGGGCGGCCCTCGCGCTGGTCTGCATCGCGGCGCTCGCGGCGGTGCTGATCTGGCAGCGGAAGAAGGCACAGCGCTGATACCAACAGAGATCCCGCGGGAGAAATCCTGCGGGATCTTTTTGATTCGGTGAAAATTCGGCGAAATGGTTGTCCCGCGCCGCGGGATGGGGTATGATAAAAAGGAAAATTCAGAGAAGGAAGTTATACCGATGGAAAAGCCGGTTTTGTATATTGTGGTCCCCTGCTACAACGAGCAGGAGGTGCTGCCGATCACCAGCGGGATGTTCCTCGAGAAGATCCGCGCCCTCGCCGATGCGGGCAAGATCAGCGAGGAGAGCCGGGTGCTCTTTGTCAACGACGGGTCGAAGGACGACACCTGGAAGATCATCGAGGGGCTCGCCGCGCAGGATGCGCATTTTCTCGGGATCAGCCTCTCCCGCAACCGGGGACACCAGAACGCGCTGCTCGGCGGGCTGATGGCGGCAAAGGACCGCTGTGACGTCACCATCTCGATCGACTGCGACGGGCAGGACGACATCAACGCGATGGACCGGATGATCGACGCCTACCTCGACGGCTGCGAGGTGGTCTACGGGGTGCGGGCCCGCCGGGACACCGACACCTTCTTCAAGCGGTTCACCGCCGAGGGGTTCTATCACCTGATGAACCGGCTGGGGGCGGACATCGTCTTCAACCACGCCGACTACCGGCTGATGAGCAGCCGCGCCCTCGCGGCGCTGGCCGAGTTTGGGGAGGTCAACCTCTTTCTGCGGGGGCTGGTGCCGCTGGTCGGGTTCAAGTCGACCAGCGTCTACTACGACCGGGCCGAGCGGATCGCCGGCGAGAGCCACTATCCCCTCAAAAAGATGCTCGCCCTCGCCTTTGACGGGATCACCAGCCTCTCGGTCAAGCCGATCCGGCTGATCACCACCCTCGGGGTGGTGGTCTCGGTGCTCAGTTTCATCGGGGTGCTCTGGGCCCTCATCGCCGCCCTCGCCGGCCACACCGTCGCCGGCTGGGCCAGCACCGTCTGCATGGTCTGTTTCATGGGCGGCGTCCAGCTGCTCTGCCTCGGGGTCATCGGCGAGTACATCGGCAAGATCTATCTGGAGGCAAAACACCGCCCCCGCTATCTCTTCAGCGACCGCACCTGGAAGGACGAGTAAGACCCCGGGGGACTTGTCCCCCGGCACCCCCGTTGCGGGAAGACCCCGGGGGTTGGCACCCCCGGTACCCCCAATACAAAAAGCCGCGCCGCGGACCGTTTTGGTCCCCGGCGCGGCTTTTGCATAATCCCGATCGGCCGGGGCAGACTAACCCCAAAAGGAGGGGTTCGGTTTGGAACAGGAGAAACTGCTGCTCGAGGCGATTGTCAGGTGCAGCGAGATGGGGACCGGCACCATCGACCGGCTGGCGAAGATCAACGAGAACGGCCCGTTTGCCGACACGATGGGGGTCCAGCAGCGGGAGTACGAGACCATCCGGGAGGAGGCCGCCCGGCGGCTCGCCGCGATGGGGGAGGATCCCGGTCAGCTCTCGGCCTTTGAGAAAATTTCCACCGCCGTCGGGGTCACGATGAACACCCTGACCGACAAGAGCGCCCGCCACATGGCCGAGATGCTGATCCAGGGCAGCACGATGGGGATTGTCGATCTCACCAAGGCGATCCGGGACAACCCCGGCGCCAGCCACGATGCCCAGAACCTCGCCGAGCGGCTGCTCCGCTCGATGCAGCGGGATGTCGAGGAGCTCAAAAGCTATCTCTAAGGACGAAGACCCAAGGACGAAGACCTAAGGGCGAAGACCCAAGGGCGAAGACCTAAAGGTGTGACAGGGTAAGAAAACAACGCCGTAAAAAGGCCGCTTTTGCGCGGCTGCGGCGTCAAAACGTCTCGACAACCACAAAGGGTGCCTTCGACGCTTTTCCTTGCACCCGCATCAAAATCGACC
>DXIA01000127.1 GCA_019113125.1 Candidatus Pygmaiobacter gallistercoris
CCCTTTATTCCAATCAATCTCCATTTGCCCAATTCCGAGTATTACCATTGAGTACATGAGATTACCTCCGTGGAATATTTATTTCATTTTATCATTTCCCTCCTACTAAAAGAAAGTCTATTATTCTTCGAATCCCACCTCGCTGGGCTTGGTGGTGAGCAGTTTGTAGAGCTCGGTGTCCTTCGGGAAGTCATCCGCAAAGGGCAGAATGACGCTGTCGAAAAAGAGCAGCCCGTGGCCCGGCTCGGCGTTGGTCAGATAGGCGAGCTGCTCCTCTGAGAGGTTCAGCCGCTCGGCCAGAATCTTTCGGTCGCCCGCCGACTGGTTGAGCATATAGATGAAGTCGCTGTTCTCGAGGATGTTCTCGATCTCGGGGGAGGAGAGCAGATCCTTCGGATTCTGGGTCGCCCCGGTCGGCACGCCGCCCCACTTTCGGAACCGTTTCCAGATCTCGGCGCTGTAGGAGGCGGTCTGCTCCTCCTTCAGCAGCAGGTGAAACTCGTCCACAAAGTACCAGGTCGACCGGCCGATCGCCCGGTTGACCGTGACGGTGTTCCAGACCGCGTCCTGCACGATCAGCATCCCCGGCTTTTTCAGGTTCTTGCCGAGTCCCTTGATGTCAAAGCAGACAAGCCGGTTGGAGACATCCACCGTCGTTCGGTGGTTGAAGAAGTTGAGCGAGCCGTTCACATAGAGATCGAGCGCCTGGGCGACCCGGTCGGCCTCCGGGATCTGCTGGTCGAGCAGCGCCTGCCGCAGGTCGGCCAGAATCGGCATCTTCTCCGGCCGGGGATCGGCGAAGTAGGGCTGGTAGATCCGCTGCACCGCCCGGTCGATGACCGTTTTCTCGATCGGTTCGAGCCCGGTCTTGCTGCTCATGATCAGCTCGCAGAAGGAGAGCACAAAGTCCGATTTCAGTGCCAGCGGGTTCTCCTCCTCGGAGTAGTTGAGGTTGATGTCGAGCGGGTTCAGGTAGTCGGTGCTCGACGGGGAGAGCCGGATCACCTGCCCGCCGAGCCGGTTGACCAGCGGCGAATACTCGTCCTCCGGATCGCAGATCAGCACCTTGTCCCGGGTGGTCAGCATCACGAAGGTGATCTCCCGCTTGCAGCTCATCGACTTGCCGCTGCCCGGCGTGCCGAAGACAAGGCCGTTCGGGGAGCGGGACTGCTTGCGATCCAGCAGGATCATGTTATTCGAGAGGGCGTTGAGCCCGTAGTAGATCGCGTCCCCGCCCATAAACACCTCCCGGGTGACAAACGGGACGAACACCGCCAGCGCCGAGGTGGTCAGGCTCCGCTCGATCCTGATGCGGTTACCTCCCAATGGGAGGCTGCTCATCAGCCCGTCCTCCTGCTGGAAGTCGAGCCGGGTCAGCAGGCAGTTGTAGGTCTGAGCGACGCTCGCCGCCTGGGAGACGGCAATCTCGAGTTTCTGCCGGGTCGCCGCCGTGTGCAGCACCAGAAAGGTCAGGTTGAACATCCGCTCGTTGCGGGACTGCAGGTCGGCCAGCAGCTCCTTCGCCGCGCCGCCATAGGTCGAGAGGTCGGAGGGGAGGATGTCCATGTCGTAGCCGCTGCGCACCGCCCTCTTTTGCTCCTGAATCTTCATCGCGTCGAGGTCGGTGATCTTCCGCTTGATCATCCGGATCGCCTCGTTCTGGTTGATCCCCCGGATATGCATCGTGATCAGGATGTTCCCGTCTGCCTCCATCAGATCGGCGAGGATGCGATCCTGCATCTCCGGCGCCAGAATCTGCAGAAAGGACACCGCCCCGTACCATCTGCCGATCCGGAAGGTGCGGGTCTCCCCGAACTCGAAGGAGGCCGGTGCGATGAAGTCCTTCACCGAGAGGCCGCTTGCCGGCAGCCAATCCCACTCGAAGGCGAACTGCCCGCCCTCCGGGTGGAGGATGTTGTAGAGCAGCTCCAGCCGCTCCTTTCCGTCCAGCACATGGGCCGCCGCCCCCATCCCCTTGAACCGGCTCAGGGTGTCGGTCTCGATCCGGGAGAACCGCGCCCGGGCGGTGAGGAGGTTCTCCGCCTCGATGGTCAGAGTGACATATTTCGTTTTCCGGTACCCGTTGTTGCCCCGCCGGTACTGCATCCGCAGGATCTCCTCCGCCTCCTCCCGGATCGGGTCGAGGTCGTTGTCCTGCGGCGCGATCTCGAACAGTTTTTCGTCGACGGCGCCGCTGCTGCGGCTCTCCAAGGTCAGCTCGACCCCGATCGAGGGGTCGTAGCTGTTGTAGAAGTCGCAGAGGCTCTCAAAGATGTTCTGTTGCTCCTCCGGGCCGGCGAGCCGGTAGTTCACATCCGCAAAGGCGATGGTTTTGGAGAAGATTTTTTCCTCCAGCCTGCACAGGCCGTCGGGGAACATATTCTGAAATGGGATGCTCTGCTGCACCGTGTGGGTCTTCCCGTCCCCCTTTGCCTGCCGGGTCACCGCCGCGATCTGTCTGCGCGCGGCCCGGGAGAGTTTTCGCGGTTTGCGCTTTTGGTTTTTCCTGTCCTTTTCTGCGATCCGCCTCACCTCCTGTTCCAGCTGGGATTGCCGCACCAGGGCGGCGTAGAGATTTTGGGTCTGGTAGATGCGCACCTTCGGCCTGACGAATTTGTTCTGGATCAGGTGGCCGAGGATGACCTCCGGCGGCTGGCCGTTTTTCTCATACATCGCGAGCAGAAAAAAGGGCAGCATCACGAGGATCATGCAGAGCGCCGCGGTGGTGGTGCCGAGGTTTGGCTTTGCCAAAAAGAAAAGCGGCAGGCCCACCAGCGCCGCCGCTCCAAAACAGAGTAGTTGTCGTTTTGTCAGCCCGAAGAGAACCTTGCTCTCCACCCGGCGCAGGTCTCTCGGGATTGTCACATATGCGATTCTAGGCACCTCCTTTTGTTTGATTGGTTTTTGCCTTTTCTGATCCTTCCCATCATTGAAGGGAAGCAGACAACTTGGTATAATAAAGATACAAAGCAACCGATCTGATCGATTGGGGGAAATGTGATGTACTACAGC
>DXIA01000128.1 GCA_019113125.1 Candidatus Pygmaiobacter gallistercoris
GCCCCGCTCCCGCCCGTCGCCCCAAAAGGCCGGGGACCCCGGGGCGGCAACGAGGGCGGCAGGGCGCACCGGACGCCAAAGCGATGCTGTCTCCACGGCAGAACACGCCGATGACCAACCAAGGGGCTGCCGCCCCTTGACCCCGCCCATTGGTGGGGCGAAGTGGCGCAGTTGCCCACAAACGGGCCGCGCCGCCCACGCCTGCCCACAAACACCCTCCACCCTCGGGGCGGGATTGCGGGGAACCCATCGGGATTCCCCAAACGACCGGGACAGCCACCGGGCCGCACCCGCCCGACTTCCGGCACCGCACCGCCGGCCCCGGCCGCAGAAGAGCCGGAACCCAGCAGAAGACCGAGCCGGCCGGGGCCGGTGGGGCGGGTGTTGGGGGTGCCGGGGGTGCCAACCCCCGGGGTCTTCCGGGGCCCTTCAGGGCGGGTCCTTGTTCTTGTTGGGGCTCTTGAAGACGGGCAGCGGGGGAAATTCCGGACCGGCGAGGAGATCGGGCCGACCGGGGACGCCGTACTGCCGCTCGTCTAGCCGGCCGCCCCGCAGCAGCACCGCCTCGGCATACCGCCAGGGACTTTTGGCCGCCGCGCGGGCCGCCTCCTGCAGCGCACCCAGCAGCAGCTCGTCCCTGCCCTCGGCCGCCAGCTGGGCCATCCGGTCGAGGATGTACCGGGTCGGCTCCCCAAAATTTTCCCGGTAAAACTCCTCCGCCGCCGTCCGAGGGGGGGAGGGGGTGTTCTCCTTTGCCTTCTCCTTTTCCTTCTCCTTCTCCTTGGGGGGCGTTTGGGGGGCGTTCGCTTTCCGTTTCGCCCCACCCAGCGCCCCGTTGCGCCGGTTCTGCTCGCACCGCGCCTCGTACCGCGCCCGGTCCCGGTCGATCTGCTCCTGCATCGTCGGGAAGAGAAACCGCTCGTTGCCCGGCAGCTCGGTCTCCTCCCCGCTCGCACTATAGGCCAGCAGCGCGGTGAAGAGCCGCCCCCGCTCGGCGTCGTTTAGCGGCCCGATCGCCTTGAGAAAACTGTGATAGGCGTTGAAATACGCCCGCGCCATCCAAACCCCCTCCCTTCGGTGTCGGGGTCCTTTTGCCCCCGCTAAAAGATCCCCGGCCCGTCCGCCGGCCGCCGCCCCTGCCGGGCCGCGTACTCCTGCGCCCAGACCCGCCGCAGACACCGCCCGCAGCCCGCCGGCCGCCCCCGCTCGTCCAGCAGCAGAAAATCATCCCCGCTGTCCAGCCAGGCCCCGCAGACCGGACACCGCTGCGGCACCACCCGCGCAGCCAGCCCTCCGTCATACCCCGTCAGCTCCATTCGCGCCTCCTAAAAAGCACTATTTGTGCTCAAACTGCCCGCAACCGACCCGATTCCGGATCCCCACGGGGCATTTTGAGCACATTTCGTGATTTTCATTATGCACGAATCCAGTCCGGAATACAACTGGGAGAGTTTCCAAACTTTTCCTCTCAAATTTATGCACAATTTGTGCTTTAACTCCGTTGACTTTAAGCACTATGTGTGCTATTATAAGGCAAACAACGGCAGGGAGGAAAAAAAGATGTCGGAATTTTATCGCAGATTGCGGGCATTGCGTGGGGAGCGGCAGCTGACCCAGCAGGAGCTGGCGGACGCGCTGGGGATCTCGAAGAGCAGCGTGAACATGTACGAGCGGGGGGAGCGGGAGCCGGGTCTGGACCTGCTGGAGAAGATCGCGCGGTTTTTCGGGGTGGACGTCGACGACCTGCTGGGGCTGCGGCCGGAGCAGGAGACGGACAGCCGGGAGCACCGGCTGCGGATGGTGGCGCGGCGAGCGGCGGGGCTGCCGCAGGCGCAGTACGACCTGCTGCTGCACAACTTTGAGGGGACGGTGGACGTCTACCTGCAGGCGCTGAAGCTGGGCGAGCGGGGGGAGAAGGGGAAGAAGGAATGAGCTGGCAGGAGCGGTGCGAGCGGGCGGCGACGGCGCTGCTGCTCGAGCAGCGGGCGGTGACCGGTCTTGCGAGCGACCCGAAGGCGCTGGGGGCGGGTCGGGGGATTCTGTTTGACAGCTATGCCGGGTACTGTGCGCGGGCGGGGATCACGAAATACCAGCTGACCGGGGGGTCGCGGCTGCCGGACGGCTGCACGCTGCAGCTGGGGGATCTCTGTCTCGTGCTGACCGACGACGCGGGGGCGGGCGGAGCGCGGCGGCGGCGGTTCACCCAGGCGCACGAGCTGGGGCACATTCTGCTCGGGCACGCGGGGGACGGGCCGCAGCAGGAGCGGGAGGCGGACCGGTTCGCGTCGGCGCTGCTGATGCCGGCGCCGGTGGTGTTTGAGCTCTGGCGGCGGACGGGGCGTCGGAGTGCGGCGGAGCTGGCCGACTGGTTTTTTGTCACCATCTCGGCGGCCGAGACCCGCACCGGGATGCTGCTGGCCCGGGGCAGCTGCCGCTGGGGGAAGGACGAGCAGGAGCTGGTGCGCCGGTACGCCCCGGCGATCGCGGCGGCGCTCGCCGACCGGCACCCGGTGACGGTGTAGCGCTGTCTCAAGCGGTACTCATCAAACAACGAAAAAAGGACGAACCCTGACGGGTTCGTCCTTTTGTATTGGGGGTGCCGCGGGTGCCAACCCCCGGGGTCTTACCGGGGGTAACGGGGGTGCCGGGGGTGCCAACCCCCGGGGTCTTATCGCTGCCGGGGTCCTAACAAAAAAAGGACGAACCCTTTCGGGTCCGTCCTTTTCTCTTGTCCTTAGTAGAGAATCTCCCGCTTGACGTAGCTGGTGTGGAGCAGGTGGTGGGCCTTCTCGCTGCCCGGCTCACCGAGGTACTCCTTGTAGAGCTGGATGATCTCGGGGTTCTCGTGGCTCTTGCGGTAGGTCTGGCGCTCATCCTCACTGTAGAGCGCCTTGGCCCGCAGCCCCTTGAGGTCGACGAAGTTGCGCACGCTCGCCGGCTGGTAGGGCTGGCCGCCGCCGTTGACGCAGCCGCCCGGGCAGGCCATGAACTCGATGAAGTGGTAATTCTTCTCGCCGCGGTTGATGCTCTCGAGCACCTGGTGGGCGTTCTCGAGTCCGCTCGCGACGCAGACATTCACCTGCATGCCGGCGACGTCATAGGTCGCCTCCTTGATGCCGGCGGTGCCCCGGACCTCGTGGAACTCGACCGCTTTGAGCTCCTCGCCGGTCAGGGTCTCGACGGCGGTGCGCAGCGCCGCCTCCATGACGCCGCCGGTCGCGCCGAAGATGGTGCCGGCGCCGGTCGACTCACCCATCAGCGGGTCGAACTTCTCCTCCGGCAGATTCGCCCAGGTGATGCCGGCCCGGTCGATCATCCGCGCCAGCTCCCGGGTGGTGATCGAGATATCGACATCCGGCATGCCGTTGGCGTCCTGGTCGTCCCGGGTGATCTCGAACTTCTTGGCGGTGCAGGGCATCACCGAGACACAGACGATGTCGGCCGGGTCGATGCCCGCCTTCTCGGCGTAGTAGCTCTTGACCGTCGCGCCGAACATCTGCTGGGGCGACTTGCAGCTCGAGAGGTTGTCGAGGAACTCGGGGTGATAGTACTCGCAGAACTTGACCCAGCCGGGGCTGCAGGAGGTGATCAGCGGCAGCTTGCCGCCGTTCTTGACCCGCTCGATGAACTCGTGGGCCTCCTCCATGATGGTCAGGTCGGCGGCGAAATCGGTGTCGAAGACCTTGTCAAAGCCGAGCCGGCGCAGCGCCGCGACCATCTTGCCCTCGACGTTGGTGCCGACCGGATCGCCAAAGCACTCGCCGAGGGTGGCCCGGACGCTCGGGGCGGGCTGGACCACGACATGCTTTGTGGGATCCGCGAGGGCGGCCCAGACCTTGTCGGTGTCGTCCCGCTCCCGCAGCGCGCCGGTCGGGCAGGCGACGATGCACTGGCCGCAGTGGACGCAGCTGGTCTCGGCGAGGCTGACGTCGAAGGCCGAGCCGATGTGGGTCTTAAAGCCGCGCTGGTTCGGGCCGATGACCCCGACGTGCTGCAGACTCTTGCAGACCGCGACGCAGCGGCGGCAGAGGATGCATTTCGAGTTGTCCCGGATCAGGTGGGGGGCCGAGTCGTCGATCTCGCTGGCCGGCATCTCGCCGGCGAACCGCTCGGAGTTGTCCACCCCGTACCGCTGGCAGAGGGCCTGCAGCTCGCAGCTGCCGTTGCGCACACAGGCCAGGCAGTCCTTGTTGTGGGTGGAGAGGACCAGCTCGAGGTTGGTCTTGCGGGCGGCGAAGATCTTCGGGGTGTTGGTGAAGATCTCCATCCCCTCATTCACCGGGTAGACGCAGGCGGTCACCATCCCCTTGGCGCCCTTGACCTCGACCATGCAGATCCGGCAGGCGCCGATCTCGTTGATCTCCTTGAGGTAGCAGAGGGTCGGGATGTCGATCCCCACCTCGCGGCAGGCCTCCAGGATGGTCGAGCCCGCCCTGACGGTGTACGGGACATTATTGATCTTGACGTTTACAGTATCCACTCTTGTTCCCTCCCTCTCTTAACCTTTGGAAATCGCGCCGAACTTGCACTTCTCGAGGCAGGCGCCGCACTTGATGCACTTGGACTGGTCGATGACATGCGGGTTCTTGACGCTCCCCTTGATCGCGCCGGCGGGGCAGGTGCGGGCACAGAGGGTGCAGCCCTTGCACTTGACCGGGTCGATCCTGTACTGCAGCAGTTTCTTGCAGACGCCGGCGGGGCACCGCTTATCCTTGATGTGGGCGATGTACTCGTCCCTAAAATACCGCAGCGTCGAGAGGACGGGGTTCGGGGCGGTCTGGCCGAGGCCGCACAGCGAGTTCTGCTTGATGAAGGTGGCCAGCTCCTCGATCTTGTCCAGGTCCTCCATCTCGCCGCGGCCGTCGGTGATCTTCTCGAGCAGCTCGAGCAGCCGGCGGGTGCCGATCCGGCAGGGGGCGCACTTGCCGCAGGACTCGTCGACGGTGAACTCGAGGAAGAACTTCGCGATGTCCACCATGCAGGTGTCCTCGTCCATGACGATCAGGCCGCCGGAACCCATCATGGTGCCGATCGCGATCAGGTTGTCGTAGTCGATCGGGGTGTCGATCAGCGAGGCCGGGATGCAGCCGCCGGAGGGGCCGCCGGTCTGGGCCGCCTTGAACTTCTTGCCGTTCGGGATGCCGCCGCCGATCTCCTCGACGATCTCCCGCAGGGTGGTGCCCATCGGCACCTCGACGAGGCCGGTGTTGTGGATCTTGCCGCCGAGTGCAAAGACCTTGGTGCCCTTGCTCTTCTCGGTGCCCATCGAGGCGAACCATTCCGGTCCGTTCAGGATGATCTGGGGGATGTTCGCATAGGTCTCGACGTTGTTGAGAATCGTCGGGCAGCCGAACAGGCCCTTGACCGCCGGGAAGGGCGGGCGGGGCCGGGGCTCGCCGCGCTTGCCCTCGATCGAGGTCATCAGCGCGGTCTCCTCGCCGCAGACGAAGGCGCCGGCGCCGAGCTTGAGGTCGATGTCAAAGCAGAAGTCGGTCCCGAAGATGTTGTTGCCGAGCAGGCCGTACTCCCGCGCCTGGTCGATCGCGATCCGCAGCCGCTGGACGGCGATCGGGTACTCGGCCCGGATATAGATGTAGCCTTGGGTCGCGCCGATCGCGTAGGCGGCGATCGCCATCGCCTCGAGCACGACGTGGGGGTCGCCCTCGAGGACCGAGCGGTCCATGAAGGCGCCGGGGTCGCCCTCGTCGGCGTTGCAGCAGACGTACTTCTGCACCTTGCCGCGGTTGCCGGAGGCGAACTTCCACTTGAGGCCGGTGGGGAATCCCGCGCCGCCGCGCCCGCGCAGCCCGCTGTCCAGCATCGTCTGGATGACCTCGTCGGGGGTCATCTCGGTCAGCACCTTGCCCAGCGCCCGGTAGCCGTCGAAGGCGATGTACTCCTCGATGTTCTCGGGGTTGATGACGCCGCAGTTGCGCAGCGCGACCCGGTGCTGTTTCTTGTAGAAGTTGGTCTCGGAGAGGCTCTTGATCTGGTCCTGCTCCACCGTCTCCTCATACAGCAGCCGCTTGACCGGCCGGCCCTTGAGCAGGTGCTCGCGGACGATCTCGCCGACGTCCTCCTCCTTCACCCGGCTGTAAAAGCAGCCCTCGGGGTAGACGACGACGATCGGGCCCAGCGCGCACAGGCCGAAACAGCCGGTGTGGATGACCTTGACCTCCTGGTCGAGACCGTTTTGCGCGATCTCCCGCTCGAAGGCCTCCATAATCTTGGCGCTGCCGGAGGAGGTGCATCCGGTGCCGCCGCAAACCATCACATGGCTTCTGAACATCTCAAACTCCCTCCTTTATCTCTGGGCCGCGCCGATGGTGTACTCCGCCACCGGCACCCCGCCGAGGATGTGCTCCGACACCACCCGCGCGACCTTCTCGGGGGTCATCTTGACATAGGTGACCTTGTCCTTGCCGGGGGCAAAGACCTCGACCACCGGCTCGTACTGGCAGATGCCGATGCAGCCGGTCTGGGTGACGGTCACATGGGGGATCTCCCGGCGGGCGACCTCCTCGGTGAAGGCATTGAGCACCGGCCGCGCGCCGGCCGCGATGCCGCAGGTGGCCATCCCGACGGCGATCCGGATATTGTTCTCATCCGCTTCTCTGGTGTTGACGATATTCTTCATCCGGTCCCGGATGGCGGCAAGCTCTTCCAGACTCTTCATATCAGATTGCTCCTTTTCAGTAGATTTTCGGTGTGTTCGGCGAGATACTCCCGCAAAAACAAGGCGACCTGCGGCGTCGAGAGGGGCACCCCGTCGAGCATCTCGCGGAGCTCGCGGGTGTCCATGCAGAACGCCTCCCCGTCGCTCTCGACCCGAAAGACGAAGTCGAGCTCGGGGTTGCACTGCACCAGATTGACCACCGTGCCCGCCACGTCCCCGAGGGGGGGCAGGTCGATGTTGCCGAGTGTAAAGGTGGCCGAGACGGTGGTCCCGACGCCGACCTTCGACTCGATGGTCAGCCCGCCGCCGGCGGTCTCGGCCGCCTCCCGAAACAGCGGGATCCCGAGCCCGACCTTGCGGGTGGTGCGGGTGGTGTAGAAGGGGTCGGTCACCCGCCGCAGCGTCTCCTCGCTCATCCCCTTGCCGTTGTCGGCGATCACCAGGGTGAGCGCTCTGCGGGCGGTGTCGATCCTGACGGTCAGCTCGGTCAGGGTGCTGCCGGCCGCGACGCTGTTCTGGGCGATGTCCAGCAGATTCATCGAGAGCTCCTGCATCCCGTCCCCTCCTTCTGCGGTGTCTTAATACCGCGCCAGAATCTCGTCCAGCTCGTCGCCGGTCAGCCGGCCGTAGACGTCGTCGTTGATGGTCATGACCGGGGCCAGGCCGCAGGCGCCGACGCAGCGGCAGGCGTCCAGACTGAACTTGCCGTCCGGCGTGCACTCGCCGCCGGTGATCCCGAGTTTCTCCTGCAGCTTTTCATAGATCTTGCCGCTGCCCTTGACATAGCAGGCGGTGCCAAGACAGACCGAGATCTTGTACTGCCCCTTCGGGTTCAGGCTGAACTGGGCGTAGAAGGTCGCGATCCCGTAGATCTCCTCCAGCGGGATCCCGAGCTCCTCCGACACGATCCGCTGTACCTCGACCGGCAGATAGCCGTAGATCTCCTGCGCGTGCTGCAGCGCCGGCAGCGCCGCGCCCTTCATCCCCTTGTTCTCCGCAAGCCACGCCCGCAGCTCCTTCTCCTGCTCCGGCGTGCCGCGAAAGGCCACCGATGTTCCTCGCGCCATCTTTCAATTCTCCTCCCTTTGCTCCCGCGCGCCGCGCGGTTTTTTTATCCCTTTTCGCCCTCACGGCGAAATTTCCAGACATATTCATTATAACAAATCCAAAAATCCTTCGCTATTCCTTTCGCCCCCATTTCTTCGATTTTCTGTCGAAAAGTTGCACAAACATATCAGAAATTTTTGTGTATTGTGCTTTCCGGCAAACTCCTTTATAATGGAAATAAGGGGCCGCGAGGCCGAAAAAAACCGCGCCGCGGGGAGGGTATTGTTGTGAAGATACGCGATATACTGTCGATTCTCGACGCCGAGCTGCTGACCCAGGACGCCGACCTCGACCGGGAGGTCCACACCGCCTGCGGCAGCGACATGATGAGCGACGTGCTGGCCTTTGTCAAGGACCAGTCGGTGCTGCTGACCGGGCTGAACAACCCGCAGGTGGTCCGCACGGCGGACATGATGGACATGGTCTGCATCGTCTTTGTGCGGGGCAAAAAGCCGGACGATGCGATCCTGGCGCTGGCCCGTCAGCGGGAGATGGCGGTGCTCTGCACCGGCCACACGATGTTCACCGCCTGCGGGCTGCTCTACTCCCACGGGCTGAGAGGCGGTGTGCACTGATGGAGACGATCCGACTGCAGTACACCGTCCCGGGGGACGACTTCACCCGCGCCGGCGAGGCGAGCGCCGATCTCAAGAGCCGGCTCAAGGCGCTGGGCTTTCCGCCCGCCGCGGTCCGCCGGACCGCGATCGCGCTGTATGAGGGGGAGATCAACCTCGCGATCCACGCCGGCGGCGGGACCATCACGGTGGAGATCACCCCGGAAAAGATCGCCATGGCCCTCGACGACGAGGGGCCCGGCATCCCGGATATTGCCCTTGCGATGAGCGAGGGGTATTCCACCGCGCCGGACGAGGTGCGCAGCCTCGGTTTCGGCGCCGGCATGGGGCTGCCGAATATGAAGAAGTACACCGATCTCTTCGAGATCGCCTCGACCGTCGGCGAGGGGACCCATATCAAGATGACGGTCAACAGCGACGGGTAAGGCCCCGGGGGCCAAAGGGCGCAGAAGACCCCGGGGGCTGTCACCCCCGGCACCCCCATCACCGGAAGGGCACCGGCGGACGCCCCCGTCCGCCCTGCCCGCCTCTGCGGGCAGCTTGGAAGGGCGCAGATGTTTTGGGCGGCCGGCTGCAACCACTGTTCTCCGCGGGTAGATCCCCGCGGCTTTGTTCGGAAAGGAGGGAGACGGATGAGCGAGTTTTTCCACTCGGTCACCCTGGACCGGGATCTCTGTATGGGCTGTACCAACTGCATC
>DXIA01000018.1 GCA_019113125.1 Candidatus Pygmaiobacter gallistercoris
ACTACGAGCGCATCCAAAGCAAAACAGGAATGGCGCCGCTGACGCTGCGCCATTCCTGCTAAAACCGAATATTCCTGCACAGGGGCTCTTTTTTGTACTGTCTGCACAATCTGGGGCGGTTCACATCTGCCGGGGGGCCGTTTCTTGTCTTTACGCTGCCGCTTGGTGTTGCCGGTGGGGAAAAATGCTGGTATGATAGAAAAAACAACGCCGCGGCCCCGCAGATTGAGCCGCAGCAGGGAGGAGAAACAGATGGAATCGACCATGGACTTTCGCTTTGCACAGTGGAATGCCGCCTTCCGGCAGGAGGCGGAAACCCTTCTCCCGGGCGAGATAGACGCCGTATATGGTGAGGATACCCGGGCGGTCGTACCGCGGGATCAGTTTCCCTATTCCGCCATCGTCCTGCTGCAGGTCGCCTTCGGCCAGCGGCTCTGTCGCGCGACCGGCTTTCTGGTCAAGCAGGATCGGGTGATGACCGCCGCCCACGCCGTCTATGACGCAATGACCGGCAGATTCGCCGACAGCGTCACCATCCGCAGCTACTCGATGCCGCTGAGGGGCGATCAGAGCATCGGCTGTTTGGGCGGCTGCTGCCCGGATGCATTTTTGCAGGGCGGCAGAAACGGTGATGACTGGGCGGTTCTCCGGCTTACCGCCCCGATCCCCACCACCCCGATCTCCTGTGCAGATGTGACCGGTATGCCGCAGATCAACCAGTATCAGGCCACTATCGCCGGCTATCCCATCAAGGTGCGGGGGAGCGCCACGTCCGACCTCTGGTCCGCGAGCGGTCTGGTGCAGCTGGACCCCGGCCAAAAGCTGCTCCGCCACACCATCAGCGCCTCGGGCGGCCAGAGCGGCGCGCCGGTGCTCCTCAACGATAATGGGAACTGGTGCGCGGTCGGGGTCCACTGCTCGGACAGAGGCAGAGAGAGCCACGCGCGGGCATTCGATGCGGAGCTCTGCCGGAAGATCCGGGAATACTAACAACTGCCGTGCAGATCTGAAGGCCGTACCGCAGAGGTGCGGCTTTCTTGATTTTCCCGCCGCGTCGTGTTATTCTATGAAAATACACTTTTTGATACCCCAAGGATGGAAGGCGAAACAGATGGAACAGATGAAATACAGTGATACTGCGTTTGCGGTCTCGATCGATCCCGCACAGGTCCTCTGCGAGGTCCACGCGAATCAGGTCGAACTACCCAAACGGACGGTCAGGGAGCATATCGAATACGCGCTGGACCACCCAATCGGTGCCGGTCCGATCGAGGAGGCGGTGCAGCCGGGGGACAAGGTCTGCATCATCATCTCGGATGTCACCCGCCGCTGGCAGCAGCCCAGCGCCTACCTGCCGGTGCTGGTCGACCGGCTCAACCGGGCCGGCATTCCGGATGAGGATCTGCTGATCCTCTGTGCGACCGGCACCCATCGCCAGCAGACCGAGGAGGAGCACATCGCGCTGGTGGGGGAGGAACTCTACCGCCGCATCAAGTTCCGGGATCACAACTGCGACGACAAGGAGCATCTGACCTTTGTCGGCACCAGCAGCCGGGGCACCCCGGTCTGGCTGGACAGCTACGCGATGGCCTGCGACAAGATCATCCTGACCGGCGGGGTGGTCTACCACTTCCTCGCCGGGTTTGGCGGCGGGCGCAAGTCGGTGGTGCCCGGCATCGCGGGCCGCGAGACGATCAACACCAACCACAACAACGCCCTCAACAAGGGGATGGGCAGCGGCTCGAACCCCCGGGTCTGCAATGGCAACCTGTCGGCGGACAACCCCTTCCACACCGATCTGGTCGAGTGTGCCTCCTTTGCAAAGCCGGCCTATCTGCTCAATGTCATCGTCGATGATAACTATCAGATCATCGGCGCCTTTGCCGGGGACTGGCAGAAGGCCCACGCGGCGGCGGCCAAGGCGGTCGAGCAGCTCGACGGGGTGGCAATTCCCCACCGCGCCCCGCTGGTGATCGCGAGCGCCGGCGGCTACCCCAAAGACATCAACCTCTACCAGACCTCCAAGACCCTCTCGAACGCGCTGGCGGCGGTCGCCCCCGGCGGCACCGTGATCCTGCTCTCGGAGTGCCGGGAAGGCATCGGCGACCCCGACTGCGAGAAACTGCTGTGCGGCTTTGACACGATGGAGGACCGGGAGAGGGCGTTGCGGGCCGATTTCTCGATCGGGGGCTTTGTCGGGTTCCTCTTTGCTGAGACCTCGGAGCACTATCATCTGATCCTGGTCACCAGTCTGCCGGATACTGTTTTTGAGAAGACCAGCATCCAAACCGCCAAGACGCTGGACGAGGCACTCGCCCTCGCCGCCGGCGGGAATGGCGGCAGCCTTGACGGGGTCGAGACCATCCTGATGCCCCACGGCGGCAGCACTGTGCCCCAGCCGCAGGCATAACGATACCAAAAAGGAAGTGCTGCGGCACTTCCTTTTTTTGTGTAGGAGGTTTTTCTGAAAGACTGTCATTGTATTCCCTGTCGGGCGGTGCTATGATGAGACAAAGGGGGAAGAGCGATGTTTGAGACGACCGGGGTGCTCAAAAAGGATCTGGTCTATCGCGGTGTGCGGCGCAGCATGCAGCTGCCGATCGCGATCATGATGCTGCTGCTCTGGATCGGGGCTCTGCTGCTCTTGGTGGTGCTGCCGCTTGGCACCGGGATGTTCTTTCTGTCTGCACTGCTCTTTACCGCGATCTGCGGTGTGGGCTATTTTGCGCAGTGCGACAACATCCCTAAGGCTGCCGTCGCCAAGATCGAACCCTTCTACGGTGCCCCTGAGCCCGAGATCACTACCCGGTTCACCGAACAGGAGATCGCGGTATTCTGCGGCGAGGTACAGGTTCTCTCGCTGGGGTATGATCAGCTGCGGAGTATCCGGAAGATCGATGCGGTCTATCTTCTGCAAAGCAGCGCGGGGCAGTACTGCTATGTCTTCGCATCGGCGCTTTCGGCGGAGGAGCGGCGGGCCTTTTTGCGGTTTCTGAAAACCAAAACGCCCGGCCTGCTCGGGCTCGGAGGACTGCTGCGGGAGGAGGGCGCATGACCACTACGATGCGCTTTGACCGCTCTCTGCTGCGCCGGTATGTTCGGCTGCAGGGTTGGAAGGGGCGGGACTGCGTCGCTCCGATCCTGTTCTTTCTCGGCCTGTTCTGCCTGCAGGCCGCGGTGGGCTGGGGTGCGCTGATCCCCGCTACTGCGGCGCTGCCGCTGCTCTTTGTCCTCCTCCACCTCACTGCGATGGGAATAAAGCGACGTGCCGTCCGCAGCGCGATGGAGGAGAACAGCCTGCCGCTCGACAGCCGGATCACCCTTTGCTGTGCCGGGGATGGGATCCGTCTTCATGTGGAGGGGGCGGCCGGCGAAATGGTGATCCCCTACCGACAGATCACCCAGATTCGGGCGGACAAAAAATTCTTCTATCTCACCGCTGTGACCGGGGTCTTTCTGGTCTTGCCCAGAGGAGGGCTGCAAGACGATGCTGCGCGGGCGGCACTCGCACAGTGGATGCCGCAGGCGGAATGGAATTGAACAGTGCGCCCGGCTGGAGGTTGGAGCCGTTCGGACGCTTTTTTGATACAGTAAAAAAGGGACGGATCCCTCCGGCTGGAAAGATCCGTCCCTTTTATTCGTTATTGGCTGCGCCGTGGCAACACCTTGACCGGGCCGCCCGGAATTATTCGATGGTGATGGTGGTGTGCTCCGGCAGTTTCTGCTGGTTGACCTTCGGCAGGGTCAGTTTCAGGATGCCGTCCTCAAACGAGGCGTGCACATCCTTCGGCTCAACGCTCTCGCCCACATAGAAACTGCGGCTGCACTGGCCGGTGTACCGCTCCTGACGGATATAGCGGCCCTTCTTGTCCTTCTCGTCCTTGTCCAGGCCCTTTGCGGCGCTGATGGTCAGATACCCGTCCTTCAGGTCGAGCTTGACCTCATCCTTCTTGAAACCGGGCAGATCCACGTCCACCTCGTAGCCGTCATCCAGCTCCCGCACATCGGTCTTCATAATCGCCTTGGCGTGTTTGCCGTAGAGGGCGTTGTTCACATTGTAAAGCGGACGCATGCTGAATACATCATCAAACAGATCATCAAACAGATTCTCACCAAAAATGACAGGCAACATAAGTCATAACCTCCATTCCGTTTTCAAACGGGCGCGTGGCTGTATGAGAGAACTTCTCCCCGCGGTCGCGGCCTTTTGTTACCCACCGCCCGGCGGGCGGCTCATTTTGGATGTCCCGGATTTTGGATCCCCTGGGAAACCATCCCCGCTTTCGGAACCCTTCCTCCGAAGAACAGCTTTAGTATACCCCGTAAAATTAGCACTGTCAATAGTTAAGTGCTAATTTTAACAAAAAGATCACAAACGGGCCATATTTTCCCTCAAAAAGGGTGGATAACGGGAAAGACTGCTCCCTGAAACAGAGAATTTAGCACTGATAAACATAAACTGCTAATACTATATTCACCAAATCTGCATCGATGATCGCACAGTTCAGTCCCGCCGGATCAGATCGTCGCAGCCGGGCGCCGTTGAGGCGACATCCCCTGGGATTCCGGGCAGGGAAAAACACAACAGAAGGGCCGCACAGGGTCGATGAGGCAGTTTTGGCGCTCGTCGCAACCAGGGGCGCCTCGAGGGGGCGCTGCTGTGGCGGGGAGAGAATACGGGTGGATGGCGCAGGGGGCACCGCCCCGGTTCTCCCCCGCAGCGCGGCCCGCTCCTCCGCGCGGTGCAGCGTGCGGAGGAACACCCCCGACAGGGGCCGAGGTTCCCCCGGGCGCAATCTCTCCTATTATAGGAACGACCCGGCGGAAATAAAACTTACACTTGTAAATGAAAAAATTCGTTTTTTGTTGATACTTACAAATGTAATTTTAAAAGCTTGGCAAATCGGCGGATTTTTTGCAGGGGATATTTTCTCTATAATGAAACTAAGAAAAGAAAAAGCGGCCGGTCCGCAGCGGCGACCACAGGGAGAAAGGAAGAGAGAAGATGCGAAAGATGCGAAAAAGATCCGCGATTTTTCTTGCGCTGCTCCTGCTGCTGACCGGCCTTGTCGGCTGCGGCCGGTCCGAAAGCGGATCCGCCCCGCCGGCGGAGGGCGCCGGGCCGCTGCAGATGATGACCCCCGCCTACACCCATTCAGAGATCGGCTTTGTGGGGGAGGAGGGGTTGTATCAATGTGAGCGGATCGCCAAGGGCTATCTGCTGTGCTATCTCGATTATGCGACGAACCAGAAGGTCGCGCTCTGCAACCGCCCCGAGTGTCGCCACCAGGATCGCAGCTGCGTGGCTTGGTTGTCCAACTACGGCGCGCCGTTTGTGCTCGACGGCAAGCTCTATCTGGACTGCCTGCCGCAATTTTTCGGCAACGAGGCCGGCCTCTACCACATCCAGCAGCGGAACCTCGACGGATCCGGGGCAAAGACGGTTTGGGAGGCGCAGTCGGGGGAGTCGGTGACCAGCGCGATCATCGCGGATGACGCTTATTTCTATTTTTTCAGTTATCAGATGGCGGAGGGGGAGGAAGAAAGTGCAAACTATTGGAACCGGGTGCGGCGGGCGGACGGGTC
>DXIA01000129.1 GCA_019113125.1 Candidatus Pygmaiobacter gallistercoris
GGCGTAGAAAGCACTCAGAGCGGCCCCCCAAGCCACCAAGGCTTGGGGGGCCGCTCTTCACACTTTCTCCATCCAAAATTCTGAGGCAGAACTGCAAAGCACCGTAAAAAGGTCGGTTTTGATGCGGGTGCAAGGAAAAACGTCGAAGGCACCCTTTGTGGTTGTCGAGACGTTTTGACGCCGCAGCCGCGCAAAAGCGGCCTTTTTACGGCGTTGTTTTCTTATCCTGACACACCTAACCGGTTTTTTCCTGTTTTATAATGAAAAAAACAGCGCCGCCGCCCCGGCGGCAATGGATAAGGAGGAGAAAAAATGGCGATTCTGCACGCATCGATCTTTTCCCAGACACTCAAGAGGACGGTTCCGATCGAGGTGATCCTGCCGGCGGACAAGGTGTTGTCCTATGGGCAGAAGCGGGAGGCAAAGCAGTTCAAAACCCTCTATCTGCTGCACGGGCTGCTGGGCAGCTGCGAGGACTGGACCCAAAACACCAATATCCGGCAGCAGGCGGAGGAGCGGGACCTCGCGGTGGTGATGCCGTCGGGGGAGAACAGTTTTTATGTCGACCAGCTGCTGCCGAACAACGACTTCGGCGCCTATGTCGGACAGGAACTGGTGGAGCTGACCCGCAGGATGTTCCCCCTGTCCGACCGGCGGGAGGACACCTTCCTCGGCGGCCTCTCGATGGGGGGATTCGGCGCGCTGCGCAACGGGCTGAAGTACTGTGAGACCTTCGGCAGCATCGTCTCCCTCTCGGCTGCGGTGCACATGTTTGAACTGGAGCCGGAGGATCCCCGACGGGAGATGCTGATCGGGGAGGACGCCTGCTTTGGGGATCTGCGCACAGCGGCGGCGACCGACAAGAATCCCCGTGTCGCGTTTTTGCAGATGCGGGAGAAGATGCGGCAGAACCCCGCCCTGACGCCGCCCCGGATCTATATGGCCTGCGGCACCGAGGATTCGCTGCTGGGAGCAAACCGGCTGCTGCGGGATTTCTTCCTCGCAAACGGCCAGCCGCTGACCTATGTCGAGGAGCCGGGCATCCACGACTGGGCATTCTGGCAGGGACAGATCGGCAAGGTGCTCGACTGGCTTCCCCTCGACGCGGGCAGCGCGGGCATCAGCAGCGGGCATGTGCAGTGAATGACCCCATCAGTACACCTGGATGCAAAAAAAATTGCAAAGGGAGAATGGTTTTGATAAAATAAAAAGGTCGTTTCAAAACGACGGAAAGGAGGCGTCGGTTTTGCAGGAACTGGAACAAATCCTGAAAGACCACGCGGCCCGCTATCCCGAGATGCAAGCGGTGGATGATCTCAAACTCGTCTATCAGAACGAGTTTGGCGGCGGGCACCTTGTCCAGAACGGGGAGGAGACCAGAGAGAATATTTTGCGGGAGCAGGAAGCTGCCGCGCCGGTTGAGGTCCCCGTCGAACCGATCGGAAACGGACTGTGCCGGCTGCACCTTGGCAGCACCCGGCCGCAGGAGGCCGGGGTGATCGCCCGGCTCTTCGCCGCGGCGTCGGCCGAGGTGACCGGCAGCAGCGCGGGATTTGTGAAAAAACTGGCGCTGCTGCGCGCGCTCTGTGAAGAGGGCGCACTGCCGCTGGATGCGGCGCAGCTCGACGCGGCGCTCGCGGATTACCCACTCGACCGACATCCGCCCTTCTCCCACAGCGATGCCTTCCGCGCGGCCTATGCGCCCCACTACCGGGTGCTGCGCCTTGCCGACGCGCGGGCGCTGGCCGCTTTTGCGGTGGCGGAACAGGTTGCGCAGACCGGTGGTCTGCTCGCGATCGACGGGCGCTGTGCCAGCGGCAAGAGCACCCTCGCGGCGCGGATCGGGGCGGTCTACGGCTGTCCGGTGTTTCACATGGACGACTATTTTCTGCCCGCCGAACTGCGGACGGCCGAACGGTTTGCCGAGCCGGGCGGCAATGTCCACCGCGAGCGGGTGGAAGAGGAGATCCTGCGCCCCTTCTCGGAGGGCCGGCCGGTGGTCTATCGTCCGTTTGACTGCCACAGTATGACCCTCAAGGCGCCGGTCACGGTGCCGGCGGCCCCCTTCGCGGTGGTCGAGGGCTGCTATGCAATGCACCCTGCGCTGCGGGGATATTTTGCGGGCGCGGTGTTCTTGACCCACAGCCCGCAGGCGCAGCGGCGGCGGATCCTTGCCCGCAGCGGGGAGAAGATGCTCGCGCGGTTTGAGCAGGAGTGGATCCCGCTGGAGGAGCGGTATTTCTCCGGCTGCGCGGTGCCGCAGGCCTGCGGTGTTCAGCTGGACACCACCGATCTGTTCTGAGATCAGGACAGGGAACGAAAAAGCAAAAAAGAGGATACAATCGCCAGGAAGACGAAAACGCCGCAGAAGCGGCTGCCTCATGCCGAAACGGCAGATGAAAGGAGATTGTATCAAGATGGAACAGACAAAGACGATTGCGACGACCCGCCGGCTGGTGATCACCGGCCTCTGCCTGGCGCTGGGGGTTCTGCTGCCCCAGCTGGTGCACTTTGTGCCGCTGCCTGCCGGGATGAACGCGGGTTCGGTGCTCTGCCCGATGCACCTGCCGGTGCTGCTGGCCGGATTTCTCGCAGGCGGGCCCTGGGGCCTCGCCTGCGGCATCCTCACCCCGCTGCTCTCGAGTGTGCTGACCGGCATGCCGCCGCTCTACCCGGTCGGGGTCTCGATGATCTGTGAGCTCGCCGCCTACGGCCTGCTCTCCGGGTTGCTCTACCGGCGCAGCGGGAAGAAACTCTTCCTCTCGCTGATCGGCGCGATGCTCGGCGGCCGGGTGGTGCTGGGGATTGCGAACACCCTG
Source organism: Candidatus Pygmaiobacter gallistercoris (assembly GCA_019113125.1). GTDB lineage: Bacteria > Bacillota > Clostridia > Oscillospirales > Ruminococcaceae > Pygmaiobacter > Pygmaiobacter gallistercoris. The sequence continues at coordinate 2,820 of DXIA01000129.1, forward strand.
CTCTACGGGGTCTTCGGCAGCGGCTATACCCTCACCGCATTCCTCAGCGGCGCGTTTGTGACCGCGCTGCCCGGCATCATCGCGCAGCTGGTGCTGGTGCCGGCGATCGTGACCGCCCTCAAAAAGGCGAATCTGGCGGATTGATTCAAAAAAAGGTGGGACAGAAGCCCCACCTTTTTTCTTTTCTCAGACGAGATAGAACGTCCATCCCGGCAGCCAGAGCAGGGCAGCCGCCCAGCCGGTCGGCACCGGCAGACCGCTGAGGGCGGGAAAAAAGAAGACGAACAGCCCCGCCGCTGCGGCCAGCAGCAGAAGACAGAGCCGGCGAGCGGCGACCGGTCGCCGGTCGGCAAGACGGCAGACCGCCAGCCCCAGCCCGAGCAGCGCAAAGGGCATCGCGGTGAAGTAGTGATAGATGAAACAGACCCGGGAAATCCCCGCCCAGGGCAGGTAGACCGCAGCGTAGAGCAGCACCAAAAAAAGGGCGGAAAACCGGCGGGCGGCACCTTGCCGCAGCAGGGCGATCAGGGCCAGCAGAATACCGGCCAGGCCGCCCCACCAGACCACCGGGTTGCCGAAGGCGGCAATACTCGCGACCCAGCCGGTCGGCAGAAAGCTGCCCATATAATACCAGATCGGGCGGAGCATCAGCGGCCAGCTGTACCAGCTGGAGGAGAAGGGATGGGTGGCGGTCAGATTGCTGTGGTAGCGGAACATCGACAGCTGTGCCGGCAGAAGATCCGACCACTGCATGCTGCCACTGAGGATCAGCGGCAGGTAGGAGCCGACATAGAGCAGCAGCGGGATGAGCAGATAGCACAAGAATCCGGCCGCGACCGAGAACCGCAGATCCCGCACCGCCTCGCCCCGGCCGGGACCGTCCTTCTCCCGCCGCCAGCGCGCCGCCATCGCGAAGAACCAGAGCACGGCCAGCCCCAGCCCGGCGTAGAGACCGGTCCATTTCGATGCGCAGCCGAGGCCGAACGCGATCCCGCCCAGTACGGCGGGCAGCAGTGCGCCCCGCCGGCCGGCGGCAAGAAAGCGGCGGCAGAACCAGATCATGCAGCAGGCGGCGGCGAGCACGAAGAAGACCGCAAAGACGTCGATGGTTGCGATCCGGGATTGGGTGTACCGCATGAAGTCGAGGCAGAACAGCCCGCTGACCCAGACCGAGACCCAGAACCGCCCCAGCAGCTGTCGGGCCAGCAGATAGAAGACCGGCACCATCAGGATGCCGAACAGCACCCCCATGATCCGCCAGCCAAACGGGTTCATCCCGAAGAGGGCGATGCCCAGCGCAATCAGGTCCTTGCCCAGCGGCGGATGGGTGGTCTCATAGATCGGCAGTCCGTGGAGCGTCTCGTAGCCGGTGCGGGCGTGGTAGATCTCATCAAAATACATCCCGTTGAGCTGGCTCGGCCGCTCGGGCAAAAATGCCTGTTCGTCAAACAGCGCCGCCCCTGCCGGTGAGACCGAGACCGGCACCAATGCCTCGCCGGCGGCATCGACAAAGACCAGTTCATTGACCGTGCCCCCGCAAAAGGAGATGGTGAAACTGCCGCCGGTGGGCAGAATCTCCTGCCGCTGCCAGCAAAAGCAGTCGCCGCCGTCGAGGGTGAATGCGCAGACCCGGTTGCCCGCCGCGTCGGCAACGGTCAGTGTCCCCTCGATGATGCCGGGGTAGATCCAGATGCTGTCGGCGCTGCTGCCCTCCGGCAGCGTGACCGTGAGGGTGAGCTCCTCCGCACCGGCGACACAGGCGGTCTCGGGCACCGCAGTGGTACCCAGATAGGGCAGCGACAGGCAGCCGGCGAAGAGGGTCAGCAGCGCCAGCGCGGCCGCGTCCTGCCGGGCAAATCGATGGATGAGGGTGGGGTGGATGCTGAGCAGCCCTCCGAATGCTTTGTGGGCGGGGGCGGCGTCCCCGGTCAGCGGCGGGCGCAGCAGAATCCGAACGAGCAGCACAAAGGCGATCAGGGTGAGCAGCGCCCCGAGCCGGATCAGCACCCCGCAGAGACTTCCCTCGAGAAAGGGATTCTGTTCCGCGCAGGCGTAGACAACCACCATGTTGAGCAGCAGCGAGAGGGTGAGCAGCAGGGCGGCCGGATCCAGCCGCCGGTCCTTTGTCAGGGCCCGGGCAGTCAGCAGCAGCACCAGTGCCGGCAGGAGATACCGCTCGTGCATCCGGTGGGCGAAGAGAAAGACCCCGCAGCCGTACCAGGCGGCCAGCAGCGGCAGGCTCAGCCGCCGCGCTCTGTCCCGCAGCGCGAAGAAGACCAGCGCCCCGGTCAGCAGCAGAATCGAGAGAATCCCCCAGCCCTTCCAGCTCAAAAAGAGAAAACCAGCCGTTTCGGACTGCCAGTTGCCGCCCCAGAATGCCATCCAGTTGAAGGCGTTGACCGAGGCATAGGGATAGGAGGTCACGGTATTAAAGTACTGCGGCAGCAGCCAGAGCACCGGGATCTGGCTGCCGGTGAAGGGCAGCGAGAGCAGCGCCACCACCCCGACGCTGATCCCGCCGCCGGCAAACAGCCGGCCCACCGCGATCCACTGGGCCCTGCCGTCCTCCCGCAGGACCGGCAGCAGAAAGGCCAGCGCAAAGACCGGGCCGAAAATCAGCGCCTGCGGCTTGATTGCGAGGGCAAGCCCATAACAGACTGCGGCCGCAAGATATCGGTGAGCATCGGTCAGCAGAAAGGCGGCGACCAGCGCCAGTGCCAGTACCGAATCCACCTGTTTCCAGACCGCGCAGTCGAAGAGAAGGGCGGGATTCAGCGCGACGGCGGCGGCCAGCAGGAGGGCAAAACGCTCCCCGCGGGGAAGCGCCACCCGGTAGAGCAGCGCCGCCAGCGCGAGGTCACAGAGGATGGCCGGGGCACAGAGCAGCGCCAGCGCGCCGGGAGAGAGCGGCGCGAGACCGAGGGCGCGGATCAGCAGACCGATCCCCCACAGAAAATAGAGATAGCCGGGCGGATAGTCGGCAAAAAAACCGCCGGTGTAAAAGTTGGCCCCACCCCGCTCGGCGAGCAGCGTGGCCCAGGAGGAAAAGGTGCTGGTGTCATAGGGATATCCCGGGGTCAGGGCGGCGAGCAGCAGCCGCAGTGCCAGCGCGCTGCAAAGCAGCAGCGTCAGCGCCGCCGCCCGCCGCCGGAAGAGAAAAACATGCAATCAGAAAACCTCGCTTTCCGCGCGGAGGATGGGGGCGCTCAGCAGCCCCGTGCGCCGATTGGGATGCCCAGCATCCGACAGAGGGCGGCGGTCACCTGGCTGAGAATTTCGATCCCGGCCAGCGGATCCCCTGCCACCTCGAGCGAGTGGTCGGCACCCGGAAAGAGCAGCAGCCGGCTGCCCAGCAGCTCCCGCATCGCGCGGCGCTGGGGGGCGGTGACCAGCCCGTCGGCCCCGCCGGTGGCCGCCATGCAGCCCGGCTGCCCGAGATAGGGGAGTGTGTCCCCCAGCGGGGTGAGAAAGAAATTCTCCGCCCCGATCGCGGGCCGGCTGGCGGTCAGCTCCCCGGCGATCAGGGTGCCGAAACTCTTGCTGACAAAGAGGATGCGGGCGTATTCCCCGGCCCGCAGCGCGCTGTCGACCTGGGCACAGGCTGCGGAAAATGCCTGGGGAAAGGCTGCGCGGCTGGCCTCAAAAACCGAGTCGCCCGGTGTGCGGGAGAGCGGCCCGTAGTCGATCGCGAGGGTCTGCCAGCCGGCGGCGAGCGCCGACTTGCGGGCGTAGTGCAGCAGCGGCTTGTCCGGTCCGTAGCCAAAGCCGGGAAACAGAACCATCAGCCCGGTGCGCGGCGCGCTGCGCGGGTAGGACCCGGCGGCAAACTGCAGAATCTCCACCGATTCAAACGGCATCCGAAAATTCCTCCTTTTTTAGTCCTTTCCGCCCGGCGCCTGCAGGCTGCGGCGCAGCCGGCGGAAGGTCGCGTCCTCCCCCTCCCGGGCCAGCATGGTCAGCAGCTGCTCCAGCTCGGCGCGGGTCTCGGGGTGCAGCAGATAGTGGTGTTTTGAGTGCTCATAATATTCCAGCGGGGCGCGGTCGGTATACGCCCCCTTGAGATAGGTCCGGCTCGCGGCAATCCGGTCGCAGAACATCTCGGCCAGATACCGCCGCGGCATCCGCACCCCGTCCATCGGCCGGTCACCCTTTGCGGTGTAGTCGACCCAGTATTCGAGATGGTGACGGTTGCGCCCTTTGTGGTGCAGCCAGGCCGCGCTGTATCCCTTTTCCCGCCGCTCGGCCTCGTTGGGGCTGCAGTTGCCCTGGAAATACCGCACCCCGGGCCAGAACTCGGCCGGGCTGAACTTGGATAGATCGTGACAGATTCCCTGCCGGTAGAGTCCCAGCCGGAAACAATAGCGCAGCACCAGCCGTTTGTGGTGCAGTACGGTGAACAGATGTCCAAAGAAGTCCAAAAGACCGCCATCTCCCCGCTTAAAATCTTTCTCTCATTATAGGCGCTGCGGGGTGCGAACGCAAATGAAAAAGAAATCCCCCGGGCGGACCGGGGGGGAGAGAAAATCAGAACGCACCCATCGACTTGAGCGGGAAAAACAGAAACAGTATTTTATCCGGGGGGCACGAGACCAAAAGCCGAGCAGATCAGGATTCAGATGCCCCGTCGGGGACCTCTTTTCCGGCGGCCCGAATCTTGTGCACCGTGTCCTCCCGGATCTCCTCCCGCAGCGCGGTCAGCACCCGGGAAAACCCCACCCGGTCGTCGGTGTAGGTCATATTCAGCGCGTATTCCTGATCGGTCCAGGTTTCGATGGGGGAGAGATTGTGCTGGATCAGTGCCTCCATCCCGTCGAGCGCCTTGTAGATCTTCGCCTCGGGGGTGACCCGCTCGGACATCTCCTGATAGAGCGCCTGCATCCGGGCGCGGGTCGGGTCGCTCAGCCCCTCTACCCAGCTCCCGAGCAGCCGCACCTCGGCGCTCTCGTCGGCAGCGGTTTTGTCAAAAACCGGGATGTCCCCGGTAAAGGCCTCTCCGAGATCATGGATCAAACACATCTCGGTGAGCTTTCCGACATCGAGATCGGGAAACTCTTCCCGCAGCGCGTCCTGCAGGAAAAAAACGCTCAGGGTCAGCATCCAGCTGTGTTCGGCAACGCTCTCCTGTCTGCCGTGGGAGGTGGTGCAGTGGCGGGTGGTATCCTTGAGCCGCTCTGCAACCCGCAGCAGAGAGAGAAATTCTCTCGGTTGCATCTGGGTCATCCTTTCTCTGTGAAATCTGTTGATAGTGTACCCCATCCCGCCGGGTCATGCAAGAGATCTGCAGCAAAACGACAAAGGGCCGATTTCCTGTTGGAAATCGGCCCTGGGTTTTTCAGATTTAGGTCTTGCGGATGAAGTCCTGACCGCAGCGCGGGCAGGTGATGGCGATCATCCCCTTGCCCTTGGGCACCCGGCACTTCTGTCCGCAGGAGGGGCATTTGAAACACCGCTTGCCCGCATCGGCGCGAAAACCGCCCGAGACATAAGCGCCGCTGCTGCGCCCGCGCCGGTCCACCAGATCCCGCAGCCGATACCAGAGTGAGAGAAACTTCTCATTCTCCGCCCTTCGCAGTACTACCTTGCGGGAGAGCGCGCGGAAAAATACCAGCACGATCAGCAGGATCCCGAGGATTGCCAGCGGCAGCACGCGGGGAAAAAACCGGCCCAGCAAGCTGAGCACCAGGGCCGCCACAATCAGGGCGATGTTCAGGTTGTCGATGCCGTATCGGTCACCGAATAGGTTGCGCCATCCGTTCATTCGCTGTTTCCTTCTCCATTTCTTTCTGCTTGGAATGCTATCAAGAGCATATCGCCGGATTGTTAAGATTTGATGAAATCAAAACAAATTTTTTCAGACCTCGGCGACGACCTCGACCTCCACCAGTGCACCCTTGGGCAGATCCTTGACCGCAAAGCAGCTGCGGGCGGGCTTGCCGACAAAGTACTTTGCATAGATCTCGTTGAAAGCGGCGAAATCCGCCATGTCCGCCAGATAGCAGGTGGTCTTGACCGCCTTCTCATAGCTGCTGCCGGCCTCGGCGAGCACCGCGCCGAGATTCTTCATCACCTGTTCGGCCTGCGCTGCAAGACCGTCCCCGGCCAGCTCGCCAGTTGCGGGCACCAGCCCGATCTGGCCGGAAGTAAAGACCAGACCGCCGGTCACAACGGCCTGGGAATAGGGTCCGATCGCCGCGGGTGCGGCGGGGCTGCTGATAATCTTTGCCATAGTTTTCACCTGTCCTTTTTGGTTTTTTGCCGCAGCTGCGGCGCCATATTCAGTATAGCACGGGTCGCTGTGCGGGTAAAGAAGGCCGGCCGCTTACTGCATCGGCCGGGCAAGCTCCGCCTCGACCGCCTGCATCGCCGCGAGGGTATCCCCCAGCAACTTGTCGAGGTCCCAGCCCAGCAGCTCGGCCCCCTTCGTGATGACCTCCCGGCTGCAGCCGGCGGCGAATTTCTTGTCTTTGAACTTCTTCTTCAGGCTCTTGAGCTCCATATCCTGCACCGACCGGCTCGGGCGCATCAGCGCCGCCGCCCCGATCAGGCCGGTCAGCTCGTCCACCGCGAAGAGCACCTTCTCCATCTCGTGTTCCGGCTCGAGATCGGTGCACTGGCCCCAGCCATGACAGGCCGCCGCGTGAATCAGCCGCTCGTCCAGCCCGCGCTGACGCATGATCTCGACCTCTTTTTTGCAGTGCTCCTCAGGATACTGCTCAAAGTCGAGGTCGTGGAGAAGACCCACCGTCTCCCAGAAATCGGCCTCGTCGCCGTAGCCCAGTTTTTCGGCATACCAGCGCAGAACAGCGCCCACCGTCCTGCCGTGCTGAAGATGGAACGGTTCCTTGTTGTATTCGCAGAGCAACTCCCATGCTTGCTGTTTGGTCATCTTTTTCTGCCCCTCTCCCATGATTGGTTTTTCTTTCTATTATAGCTTCTTCGCACCCGGATGCAAGCGGGACTTGCGCCCGGCGCCCGGGTGCGGTAGGATAGAGGTAACAAATCCGGGCACGGCGCCGCCGCGCCCGAGCAGGGAGGTTTTTTGATGAAGGATCTGCTTTTGGTAATCGATCTGCAGAAGGTCTACGCGGACGGCGAACCCTGGGCCTGCCGGGAGACCGGACGGGTCTGCGAACGGGTGGCGCAGCTGGTTGATTCCGGCAAGCCGGACCAGGTCATCTTCACCCGGTTCGACGCCCCCGAACACCCGGTCGGCCGCTGGGCGGAGTACAACCGCGCTTTTGCGGAGATCAACGCCGACCCCCGCCTGGCCGAGATGATGGACCCGATCGCCGAACTCTGTAAGGGGTATCCGGTCTACTCCAAACAGACCTATTCCTCGCTGACCATCCCCGAGGTGGCCGCCGCCGCTGCCGCTGCCGACCGGGTGCTGGTCACCGGCGTGGTGGCCGAGTGCTGTGTCATCGCCACCGCCCTGGCACTGATCGATGCCGGCTGCGAGGTGGTCTACCTCAAGGACGCCGTCGCCGGACAGAGCGCCGCGTTCGAGGAGCGGGTTGAGGAGATCCTCGGCGCGCTCGCCCCGGTGCACACCAGCGTGATGACCGTCTCGGAGTATCTGGCACAGCAGGACTGACTGCAAAAAAACAGCCCGGGCCGGATCGACTCCGCCCGCAGCTGTTCTTTTTATTATAAAGCAGAGATCTTGCTCTTTGCAATGCCCGGCAGAGCAATTGTCGAAATTTGTAACATTCTGATAAATCCCCCATCCGGCAGAGCACTTTTTTCTCTCTGCTGCCGCCTTGCTTTTTGGGCTGCGGGACGGCATAATGAAGATGTCGATGGTTGTTGTTTAATACCTGAATAGGGCAGGTAGTCTCTACACTTCACCGTAAATGAAGTACAATGACAACAGAAAGGCCGTTTCACACGGCCGGACATGCGACCCTGAAAAAGCGGTAATTTCCTCTTTTGCGGGGCTGTTGTGCGGCAACCATCTGTTTTGTTCGCGCACCCGCCACCCGGCGGTGCAACACAGCCCTGACCGCAAAAACAACATAAAAGATGACTATCCATTGTGCAATTTGCATATTTCATGGTATGGTCTTCTTTGTGTTTGTCTTTTTTGCGGGAATGCAAAGGAGGATTTTTTTGATGGAGACCTTTTTCAAGCTCAAGGAGCGCAAAACCAACCTGCGCACCGAGATCATGGCCGGCCTGACCACCTTCATGACGATGGCCTATGTGCTGGCGGTGCAGCCCTCGGCGATCGTCGGGTTTGGCGCTGAGCCGACCATCACCGACGTCAACGGGGTGGTGATCAGCAAGCAGGCCATCCTGATCATGTGCGCGCTGATCTCCGGTCTGATCACCCTGCTGATGGGGTTCTACTCGAACTTCCCCTTCGCCCTCTCGACCGGTATGGGAACAAACTTCTTGCTTGGCAGCATGATCCAGAGCGGTGAGCTCTCCTTCGGCGGCGCGATGGCGATCATCCTGATCTCCGGCATCATCTTTGTGGTGCTGAGCATCTTCGGCATCCGGGATCTGATCGTGCGGATGATCCCCCGCAACATCAAGGTCGCAATTTCGGCATCCATCGGGTTTTTTATCGCCTATCTCGGGTTTTCCAACGCTGGCATCGGCAGCTATGACGGAGGCATCGGGATGGGCGATTTTACCCAGCCGACGGTGCTGCTCGCGCTGCTGGGGCTGCTGATCATCGGGGTGCTCACCGCCTATAAGGTCCGGGGGGCGATCCTTTACGGCATCGTGATCATCACCCTGCTCGGGATCCCGTTCGGGGTGACCGTTCTGCCCGAGAAGATCTTCGAGGTGCCGAGCTTTTCCACCGTCGGCAACATCTGTTTCAACTTCGATTTCAAGAATATCCTCACCGGCGGCAGCATCGTATTGATCTTCGTGGCCTTCTTCGGGGATTTCTTCTCGACCCTCGGCACCGTGCTCGGGGTCGCGGGCAAGGCGAAGATGCTGGATGAGAAGGGCAATCTGCCGGGCATTGAAAAGCCGTTCCTCGTCGATGCGATCGGCACGGTGGTCGGCGCCTGCACCGGCAACACCACCATCACCACCTTTGTCGAGTCCTCCTCCGGCGTCGAGGCGGGCGGCCGCACCGGTCTGACTGCGATCGTCACCGGCCTGCTCTTCCTCGCGGCCACCTTCTTCAGCCCGCTGTTCGTCATCATTCCGGACGCCGCCACCGCTCCCGCGCTGATCTTTGTCGGCTTTCTGATGATCAGCGGCATCACCGAGGTGGATTTTTCCGACTTCTCCGAGGCGTTCGGACCCTTTGTGATGCTGGTCTTCACCACCTTCTGCGGCTCGATCGCGGCGGGCATTGCGGCGGGCATCCTCGCCCATGTCATCATCAAGCTGTTCACCGGCAAATTCCGGGAGATCCACCCCGGCATGTACATCCTCTGCATTCCCCTCGTGTTCTATTTCATCTACGGTTAAACCTCAAATTTGGAAAGGAGCTTTTGCTTTATGAAGATCCAGCCCAGGAATAAACGGGAACTGATGGCGGCCGCCCTCGGCCGCATCGAGTGCGATTTCGCGGTGACCAACTGCCGCTATCTCAACCTCTTTACCGGGGAGGAATACCCCGCCACCGTCTATATTCACGACGGCTTTGTCGTCCATGTCGAGCCGAACCCGAAATCGGCGCCCGAGAAGGCAAAGCAGGTGGTGGACGCCGGCGGGCGGTACATCCTTCCCGGTCTGATCGACGCCCATGTGCATATCGAGAGCAGCCTGATGACCCCGCCCGTCTTCGCGTCGGCGGTGGTGCCCCACGGGGTGACCTGCGTCATCACCGACCCGCACGAGATCGGCAATGTGCTGGGTGAGGAGGCGGTCGTCTACATGCACGACGCGGGCAGCGATCTGCCGATGTACCAGTTTATCGATATTCCCTCCTGTGTGCCCTCGGTGCCGGGGCTGGAGGAGGCGGGCGCCAGCTTTGACGCGTCGGTCATCGATCGGCTGGCCAAGCTGCCCCATGTGATCGGGCTGGCCGAGGTGATGGACTTCCTCGGGGTGGTGGACGGCGAGGACCGGATGATGGAGATCATCGATGCGGCCGAGCGCAACGGGCTCTACCTGCAGGGCCATCTGCCCGCCGGCTTTGGCCGCCTGGTGAGCGCCTACCGGATCGGCGGTCCGCTGACCTGCCACGAGACCGGCCGGCCGGGCGAGGCGCTGGACAAGCTGCGGGCGGGGATGTATGTCGACGCGCGGGAGTCCTCGATGTGCTACAACCTGCCGACCATCTGGAATGATGTCAAGGATCTGCCCTGGCGCGACCGGCTGAGCCTCTGCACCGATGACCGGGAGGCGGACGACATCCTCGCAAACGGCCAGCTCGATCTCGTGCTGCGCAACATCATCAAGCTCGGGATGGATCCGATCGAGGCGATCCGTGCGGCGACGCTGCACCCCGCGCAGGAGGCGGGACTCGAGAATCTCGGCGCGGTGGCGCCGGGCTATGTCGCGAACTTCCTGCTGGTGGACGACCTCGAGCAGTTCACCGTCCACGCGGTCTACTTTGAGGGCCGCGAGGTCGCGCGGGAGGGCAGGCTGCTCACGGCGATTCCCCGGCGGCAGTTCGCGGTGGAGCAGAAGAACAGTGTCAACGCGCCGGATCTCACCCTTGAGGATTTCCGGCTGCGGGCGCCGGCGGGCTGCGGCGATCGGGTGCGGATCAATGTGCTGACCTACGGCGACTACACCTCCCTGACCCGGATCGAGAGCGAGGAGCTGCCGGTCAAGGACGGCTTTGTCGACATCAGCGGGGATGACGAGCTCTGCTTTGCGATGGTGGTCAACCGGTACGGCACCGGCAACCGCACCTTTGGCCTGGTGCGGGGATTCGGGCTCGCCCGCGGCGCCGACGGCAGTACCATCAGCCACGACTGCCACAACCTGACCCTCGTCTTCCGGGATCCCGAGAGCGCGCTGGCGGTGTACAACCAGCTGCGCAGCGTCGGCGGCGGTATCTGCGCGGCCGAGAATGGAAAAGTCGTCTGCACGCTGGCGCTGCCGGTCGGCGGCCTGATGAGCGCGGATCCCGCCGAGCAGACCGCCGCGGCGGCAACCGCGATGAAACAGGCGCTGCGGGAGCTCGGGCTCGAGATGACCAACCCGCTGCTGCGGATCGCCACCCTCGCGCTGCCGGTGGTGCCGGCGGCAAAGTTCACCGACCTCGGGCTGGTGGATGTGATGAAGAAGGCGTTTGTGCCGATCTTCCCGGAGAACTGAATCGGTGTGAAAAACAACAAAGAACCCGTCCGGATTTAGCCGGTGTGGCGTAAGAAAACAACGCCGGGAAGAGGGCACTTTTGCGCGGCTGCGTCCGAACGCAAAGCGTTCGGGCGTCAAAATCTCGGGGCAGCTCTGCTGCCCGCGACATCCACAAAGGGTGCCGTATCCAACACCAAATGGCGTTGGATGAGGCGTTTTTTCCTTGCATCCGCATCAAAATTGGCCTCTTCCTGGTGCACTCAACATCCGTTCCGGATGTTGTATGTTCTGCCCCAGAATTTTGGATGAAGAAAGTGCGAAGAGCGGGTCCTCAAGCCTTGGTGGCTTGAGGGCCCGCTCTGAGTGCTTTATGCGCCAAAATTCTACGGCAGAACGTAACTTTCCAAAGGAAAGTTGCGTTTTCTTACGTCACGCCGGCTTTCCCGGACGGGCTCTTTTTGTTCGGTTGAAATCAGCCGGCCAGCTTGTCGGCGAGGGCGGCGAGGGCGACCTCGTCCTCCGGCTTGACCGCACCGCGGATGGTGAGGGTCGGATCGACAAGGCAGATCTGTTTCATCTGGCAGAGAATCTCCTTCATCACCCGAACGGCCGAGGGGGCCCAGGAGCCGTTCTCGATCAGTGCGACGGTCCGCTGCTGATAGTTCTTCGCCTTGAGGTGGTGGAGGAAATCCTCCATGAAGGGCATCAGCCCGGCGTTGTAGGAGGAGGCGGCAAACACGACCTTGCCGTACTCGAACGCCTTGGCCAGCGCGACCGACAGATCGGTCCGGGCGAGATCGACCGTCTCGGCATTGCAGCCCTTGGCCCGCAGCAGTTCAGCGAGCTTGCAGGCGGCCGCGGCGGTGTTGCCGTGCAGCGAGGCATAGGCGATCAGGACGCCCTCCTTCTCGACAGCGTAGCTGCCCCAGCGGGTGTAGAGCTCCAGTGCATGGGCGAGCGCTTCCCCCTTGAGCACCGGGCCGTGCAGCGGGCAGACGATCTCGATGTCGAGGCCGCTCGCCTTCTTGAGCAGCGCCATCGTCTGGGGGCCGTATTTGCCGACGATGTTGTAGTAGTAGCGGCGGGCCTCCTCGTCCCACTCCTCATCGGTGTCCAGCGCGCCGAACTTGCCGAAGGCGTCGGCGCTGAACAGCACCTTGTCGCAGCTGTCATAGCTGACCATGACCTCCGGCCAGTGGACCATCGGCGCCATGACGAAGGTCAGCTCGTGCCGGCCCAGCGAGAGAGAGTCCCCCTCGGCGACGGTTATCGCGTGGGAGAGATCGAGCGAGAAGTACTGCGGCAGCATCTGGAAGGTCTTGGCATTGCCGACCAGCCGCACCTCGGGGTACTTCTCGACAAAAGCCTGAATGCTGGAGGCGTGGTCCGGCTCCAGATGGCTGATGACAAGGTAATCCGGCTTGCGGCCGCAAAGCGCCTTTTCAAGGTTTGCAAGATACTCCGCGGTTTTGCGGTGATCCACCGTATCCATGACCGCGACCTTCTCGTCGAGGATGACATAGGAGTTGTAGGAAACCCCGTGGGGAACGACATACTGCCCCTCAAACAGATCCAGCGTCTTGTCGTCAACGCCGATGTATTGAATGTCCTTTGTGACCATGATCGGCACCTCCAAAATAATTCCCTCCGGGAGACCCCGGACAAAAGCGTTTTGTATCGGCGGATACGCTGCGCGGCGTTTCTGGCGCGATACCCCAGAA
>DXIA01000130.1 GCA_019113125.1 Candidatus Pygmaiobacter gallistercoris
CACCCGTCTGTCCACCACCGGCGGCTTTCTGATGGCGGGCAACATCACCATGCTCATCGGTGTGGAGGACGGCAAGGTGGACGAGGTCATCTCGATCATCTCGGAGCACTCCTGCCAGCGCAAGGAGATCGTCCCCTCCACCGCCTCCTACGGTGTCGGGGTCACCACCGCCTTCCCGCTGGAGGTCACGGTGGGCGGCGCGACCATCTTTGTGACCAACATCGAGCGGTTTGAAAAGGTCTGATCCCTGATGCTCGAACAGCTGTGCGGCAATGAACCGCTCAAATCGGCCCTTCGCCCCGCACTCGCGGCGGGGCGGCTGCCGCATGCAATTTTGCTCTGCGGCGCCGACGGGCTGGGGCGCAACTTTGCCGCGCGGCTGATCGCAGCGGATTATCTCTATCCCGCCGGCGGTCCTTCGGCACAGGCGGTGGTGGAGGGCCGCTCGCCCGAGTGTCTGACCATCCGCCCCGAGGGGGACGGCAATGTCATCCCGGTCGACCGGGTGCGGGAGCTGCGGGCCGCGGTCCGCTCGAGCGCCCTCTCGGCCGAGGGGCGGGTCGCGCTGGTTGAGGACGCCCACCGGATGCAGCCTGCGGCCGAGAACGCGCTGCTCAAGGTGCTGGAGGAGCCGCCCGCCGGGGTGCTCTTTCTGCTGACCGCGACCAGCGAGGCGGCGCTGCTGCCGACCATCCGCTCCCGCTGCGCGCGGTATGCGCTGACCCCGCTGGATCGGGACCAGACGGTGCGGCTGCTGGCCGAACGCGGCTGTTCCGGGGCCGACGCCGCCTTTCTGTGGGCGGTGTACGACGGGGCGCTGGGGCGGTGTCTCGCCCCAGCCCTTGATCCCGACCGGATGGCCCAGCTGCGGCAGGCGGCCGACTTCTTCTCGCTGCTGCGGGCGCGGGATCTCTATGGGATGCTCTGCGCGGTGCGCAGCTTTGAGGGAAAGGGGGACCGGGATCGGGCGCTCACCTTTCTGTCCGATCTCGCGGCGATCCTCGCCGCCTTTCTCGACCGACGCTGCCCGCCGGGGCTGGGGGAGTTTTCTCCCGAGGCGGCGGCTGCGGCGCTGCCCCGGGTCACCGAGGCCGCCGGTCGTCTGCGGGCCGCGGGCAGTTCGAAACTGATCTTCACCCTGCTGGCTTTGCGGCTGGCGGGCCGGTAGGGGGCCGGTAGTTCCCCCTTTTCTTTTTTTTGCGCCGTCCAAATTTCGCCGCAGGACGGCGCCGGCACTCTCCGCAGCGGCAGCGGCAGGATGGAATATGGCAAAGGTCATCGGCGTCCGGTTCAAGGCCGGAGGCAAGGTTTACTATTTTGATCCCGGCACATTTGAGATCGAGCGGGACGACTATGTGGTGGTCGAGACCAGCCGCGGCACCGAGTGCGGCGAGGTCTGCCAGGGGATCCACGAGGTCCCGCAGGCCGGGCTGGTCGGCGCCCTCAAGCCGGTGCTGCGGCTGGCGGACGACGTTGATCTGCGCCGGATGCGGCAGAACCGGGAGGACGAGCAGAAGGCCTTTGCGATCTGTGAAGAGCGGATCGCAAAGCACAAACTCGAGATGAAACTGGTCGACGTCGAGTATGCCTTCGACCGCAGCAAGATCCTGTTCTACTTCACCGCCGACGGGCGGATCGACTTCCGGGAGCTGGTCAAGGACCTCGCCGGGGTCTTCCGCACCCGGATCGAGCTGCGCCAGATCGGGGTCCGGGACGAGAGCAAGATGCTCGGGGGCCTCGGCATCTGCGGCCAGCCGTTCTGCTGCAGCCGGTTTCTGACCGATTTTCAGCCGGTCTCGATCAAGATGGCAAAGCTGCAGGGGCTCTCGCTGAATCCGACCAAGATCAGCGGCGCCTGCGGGCGGCTGATGTGCTGTCTTGCCTATGAGCAGCCGGCCTACGAGTATCTGACCGGCATCACCCCCGGGGTGACCAGCTATGTGCGCACCCCCGACGGGGACGGCACCGTCTGCGAGGCAAACGTCATCTCGGGCCAGATCAAGGTCCGGCTGGACAACGCGCCCGAGATGCCCAAGACCTACCACCGCGACCAGGTGGTGATCCTGCGGGCCGCGACCAAAAAGGCGGGCAAGCGCAAACCGCAGTCGTCCGCCCGTTCCCAGCAGCAAAAGCCGGCCGCAAAACAGGCCGAAAAACCGGCGGAAAAGCCGGCCACCCAGCCCGCGCCGGCAGCGGAGAAGGGGCAGAATCCCCCGCAGAAGGCCGCCGAGGGAGAAGGGGCGAAAACCGGGTCCCGCCGGCGGCGGCGCGGCCGGCGGGGCGGCGGAAAGAAGTCGGGCGGCACCGGCGCACAGAGCTGAAATTTTCGCTTGATTATTTTGCGATTTATGATAGAATAAGATCAAATGGAGGTGTTAAAAATGGCCTACAAGATTGGTGATTCCTGCATCGCCTGCGGCACCTGCGCCGGCGAGTGCCCTGTCGGCGCCATCGCCGAGGGTGACGGCAAGTATGAGATCGACGCCAGCGCTTGCATCAGCTGCGGCACCTGCGCCGGTGCTTGCCCTGTCGGCGCCATCGCCGAGGAGTAATTCTCAGAAAACCGAAAATCAGGGCGGGCGTCAGCCCGTCCTGATTTTTTTCTGTCCCGCAAAAGGAGGTACCGCCGGATGACCGAGCTGCAACACCTCGCCGGCGGCACCCCGGTCTACATCGACCGGCTGCACCGTTTCGGCACCGACGCGATGCTGCTGTCGGATTTCTGCAACACCCACCGGCTCTGGACCGCCTGTGACCTTGGCAGCGGCTGCGGCATCATCCCGCTGCGCTGGCATGACCGGGGGCACCGGGGGGACTGCTGGGCGGTGGAGATCGACCCCGCCGGCACCGCGCTGCTCGCCCGGGCGGCGGCCGAGGCGGGGGCGGACCACATTCATCCAATCACCGCCGACCTGCGCCGGCTGCCGCCGGAGCTGCCGCGGGGGCGATTCGACCTTGTCAGCTGCAATCCGCCCTACTTCACCGGCGGCAAGGTCTCGGCAAAACCGGGCAGGGGGGCGGCGCGGCACGAGCTGCTGTGCACCGTCGCCGACGTCTGCGCCGCCGCGGCCGGGCTGCTGCGGGACGGCGGGCGGCTGTGTCTGTGCAACCAGCCCCGGCGGCTGGCCGACTGCATCGCCGGGATGCGGCAGGCGGGCATCGAGCCCAAGCGGCTGCAGTTCGTCCGCCAGCGGCCGGACAGTCTGCCCTGGCTCTTTCTGCTCGACGGCCGGCGGCGGGCCCGCCCCGGGCTGGAACTGATGCAAGACCTTATCATCGAGGCGGCAGGGGGCGGTTTTTCCGACCAGCTGCTGCGGATTTACGGCAAAAAGGAGGCAGACGCAGGTGACTGCACAGGGAAGTGAAGAGAAGACCGGCTGCGGCACCCTCTATGTGGTGGCGACCCCGATCGGCAATCTCGGGGATCTGACCCCCCGCGCGGCCGAGACCTTTGCGGCGGCGGATTTCGTCGCGGCGGAGGACACCCGGGTGACGCTGCGGCTGCTCAACCATCTGGGGCTGAAAAAGCCGATGATCAGCTACTACGAGCACAATCTCCGTCAGCGGGGGGAGCAGATTCTCCGCCGGATCGAGGCGGGGGAGAGCTGTGCGCTCTGCAGCGACGCCGGGATGCCGGCGATCAGCGACCCCGGTGAGCTGCTGGTCACCGACGCGCTGGCACGGGGGATCCGGGTGGTGCCGGTGCCGGCGGCGAGCGCCGCGGTCACCGCGCTGGCGGTCTCGGGCCAGCCGACCGGCCGGTTCTGCTTTGAGGGATTTCTGCCGATGAACCGCCGCCAGCGCCGGGAGCGGCTGGAGGAGACCCGAACCGAACGGCGGACCCTGATCTTTTACGAGGCGCCCCACAAGCTGACCTCCACCCTCGCCGATCTGCTCGAGGCGTTCGGGGACCGGAGCGTCACCCTCTGCCGGGAGCTGACCAAGCTGCACGAGCAGATCTGGAAGACCACCCTCTCGGCGGCGCTGGCCCACTACACCGAGAACACCCCGAAGGGGGAGTTCGTATTGGTGGTCGCCGGGGCGAGCGCACCGGCCGAGCGCAGCTGGACACTGGAGGAGGCGGTCGCGCTGGCCCGCCGGCTCGCCGACGAGGGAGCGCCCGCCACTGCGGCCTGCCGGCAGGCCGCCGCCGAGAGCGGATTTGCAAAGAGCGAGATCTACCGGCAGCTGACCGCCGAAAAGGAGGGCTGAGGATTGGCTAGGACCAACCAGTTCATCATTGTTTCCGACTCCCACGGCAACCAGGAAGGGCTTGCCCGGGTGCTGCAGGCCCACCCGAAGGCCGACGCGCTGCTCTTTCTCGGGGACGGCCTTTCGGACCTCGCGGCGGTGCGGCAGACCACCCGCTGCCCGCTGGTCTATGAGGTGCGGGGCAACTGCGACTACGACAAGAGCGTGCCGGCCGACCGGCTGATCAGCCTCGGCGGGCTGCTGCTCTTTGTCACCCACGGGGACGGGTACGAGGTCAAGCTGACCACCGGGCCGCTGCGCCGGGCCGCCGCCCAGCGGGGGGCGGAGGCGGTGATCTTCGGCCACACCCACAGCCCTTATTACGCCTATACCGACGGGATCTATCTGTTCAACCCCGGCTCGATCAGCGTGCCCCGGGTCGGCCGGCCGACCTACGGACTTCTGACCGTCCGGGACGGGGAGCCGGAATTTGAGCACCGGGAGGTACCGCGATGAGCCTTGTCTTTCTCTCAGAAGTGGATTCAACCAACAGCTGGCTGATCCGCAACGCCGCCACCCTCAAAGATGCCGACGCGGTCTACACCGACAACCAGACCGCCGGGCGGGGGCGCAAGGGCCGGGTCTGGGAAAACCAGCCCGGCGCGATGCTCTGCCTGAGCATGCTGATCCGCCGCCCGCTGGCCGATCCCACCACCCTGCCGCTGCTCTCCTCGCTGGCTGCTGCCGATGCGGTGGAGCAGCTCTGCGGCTGCCGGGGGGAGATCAAATGGCCGAATGATCTTCTTTTGCAGGGCAAAAAGATCTGCGGCATCCTCTGTGAGAGCCTGCTGTCCGGCGCCGACGCCTGCTACATCCCCGGCATCGGGATCAACCTTGCCCAGCCGGCCGACTTTTTTGCCGCGCGGGGCCTGCCCCACGGCGGTTCACTCCTCTCGCTGACCGGGGTGTCCTGCGACCTCAAAACGGCCGCCGAGGCGCTCTACGACGCCCTGCTCCGCCGGCTCGATGCGTTTGCTGCGGGCGGTTTTCCGGCAATCGCGGCGGAGTACCGCGCCGCCTGTGTCAACCTCGGCAAAGAGGTCTACACCGACACGCTGCGGGGCACCGCCGTCGCGGTGGACGACGCCGGTCGGCTGGTGGTCCGCACCGCCGAGGGGGAGACCGCGGTCTTCACTGGTGAGGTCACGGTGCGGGGCATCTATTAGAGAAGAAAAGCGCGGCTTTTTCGCCGCGTCCAACAGACAGAACGGCCCGCGAGCCATCCAGACTCGCGGGCCGTTCTTTGTTTTATTGCTCCGGCGCGATCTGATGCAGGATCTCCTCCACCGTCGTCTGGTAGAGCTTTGCCAGCGCGATCAGGTTTGCGGTGCTCGGATCGCTTGCGCCGCTCTCCCATTTTGAGGCCGCCTGCCGGCTGACCCCCACCGTCTGGGCGGCGAACTCCTGGGTCATCCGGTTCTCGACCCGCAGCACCTCGCCGAGGTTTTGACGCAGACCGGTCTCCTCCCGCCGCACCTCCTTTGACCTGAGATAGACCCGCAGCGCCCGGATTGCGAGAAAGATCAGGTAAAAAGTCAGGGCGAGCAGCGCGAGATTAAAGATCCACCGAATTCCAGCCAGCATTATCTTTTCTCCTCCTTTGCCTCTATCCTACCATCTTTGGCCGGTTTCCTCCACCAACTATCCCGCAACTGTGGGTTTATCTGCTTTTTTTATTCACATTCCCGTTGTATAATAGGAGCAGTATACCGCCGCGCGCGGCGGAGCAGGGGGAGAAAAAGATGGACAAGACGCGAATCCTGATTGTGGACGACGACAAGAATATCTGCGAACTTCTGCGGCTCTATCTCGAGAAGGAGGGGTATGAGACCTCTCTTGCCTACGACGGGGAAGAGGCGCTGGAAAAATTTACATCCGACAAGCCGAATCTGGTGCTGCTCGACGTGATGATGCCCAAGATGGATGGCTGGGAGGTCTGCCGGCGGATCCGCGCCACCTCCCAGGCGCCGGTCATCATGCTGACCGCGAAGGGGGAGACCTTCGACAAGGTGCTGGGACTCGAGCTCGGCGCCGACGACTACATTGTCAAGCCGTTCGACACCAAAGAGGTGGTCGCCCGGATCAAGGCGGTGCTGCGCCGGTACACCATCGGCGCCGAGAAGGAGCAGGAGGAGAAAAAACAGATCTCCTACGACAAGCTCAGCGTCGATCTGACCCGCTACGAACTGAAGGTGAACGGCAAGGTGGTGGACGCGCCGCCCAAGGAGCTGGAACTGCTCTACTATCTCGCCAGCCATCCCAACCGGGTCTTCAACCGGGACCAGCTGCTGGACGAGGTCTGGGGATTTGAGTACTACGGCGACTCCCGCACCATCGACGTCCATGTCAAGCGGCTGCGGGAAAAGCTCGAGGGGGTCTCGGACCAGTGGAACCTGAAGACGGTCTGGGGCGTCGGCTACAAATTCGAGGTCAAGGAAGACAACTGAACCACAGAATAGGGGGAACAGCGGAAGATGAACAAGAGCATCAGCGGCCGGTATTTCCGGACCACCGCCCTCGTGCTGGTCTCCGGCATCACCCTGCTGGGTTTCATCCTGATGTACCTCTGCGTCGGGTATTTCCGCTCGGACAGTGAATCCACCCTGCTGACCGGGGTGCACAGCCTGCAGGACAACTTTGTCCAGCTGGACATTCAGGAGGCCAGCCAGCTCAAGGACCAGCCGGTCGTCGAACAGGCGGTCTCGGTGCTGGCCAATGCGACCGGCAGCATCTTTCTGATGACCGATAACTACGGGCGGATCCTGCACTGTTCGGACACCACCGGCGCGGTCGACCTCACCCGGACAGTCAACAGCCGGATCCTCAACACCGCCTTTTCCGAGGGGGAGTACACCGAGCTCGGGGAGCTGTCCGGCATCTACCACAGCAGCTACTACTCGGCGGGCTGCCCGCTGATCAACTCGAGCGGGCAGGTGATCGGCTACATCTTCGCCTCCCGGAACGCCGAGGCGCTGACCGCCTTTCTCGAGAGCATCTTCTCCGCCTTCATCGTCTCGGCGGCGGTGATGCTGCTGGTCTCGAGCATCCTCTCGATCCTGCTCACCAGCCGGCTCGCCGGCCCGCTGCGGCGGATCACCGCGGCGGCCCAGAGTTTCGGCAACGGGGATCTGTCCGCCCGCGCCCCGGTGGCGGGGGATGACGAGGTCGCCCAGCTGGCGGTCACCTTCAACGACATGGCGGACAAGCTGCAGGCGGTGGATGCCTCCCGCCAGAGTTTCATGGGCAACATCGCCCACGAGCTGCGCACCCCGATGACCTCGATTAAGGGGTTTGTCGACGGGATGCTGGACGGCACCATCCCGGACGACCGGCGGGACCACTACCTCAAGATCGTCTCGGGGGAGGTCGGCCGGCTGACCCGGCTGACCCACAGCATGCTGGATATCACCAAGCTCGAGACCGGCGAATATGTGATGAGCGCGGTCGACTTCGACATCTGGGAGACGGTGAGCAGCATTCTCTTCTCCCGCGAGCAGCAGTTCATCGAGCACGCGATCCGGCTGACCGGTTTTAATCCGGTCAAGGTGCTGGTCCACGCCGACCCGGACATCGTCCACCAGGTGATCTACAACATTGTGGACAACGCCCTCAAATTCACCCCCGACGGCGGCACCATCGACCTCTCGGTGACCGAGAACCAAAAGCAGGGATTTGTGACCGTTGCCATCCTGAATACCGGCGAGGGGATCGACCCCGAGGCGCTGCCCTACGTCTTTGAGCGGTTCTTCAAGGCGGACAAAAGCCGCGGTCTGCACGCCGAGGGCAGCGGGCTGGGGCTGCACATCTGCAAACAGCTGATCAACCGCTCGGGCGGTAAGATCTGGGCCGAGAGCGAATACGGCAAAAACGCCGTCTTTTACTTCACCCTGCCCTGCGGCAAACCCAAGCCCCCCGAGCGCTCCCGCTCGTCGCGGAATGCACAGAACAACAAATGACCAAAGCCGGCGTGACGTAAGAAAACGATGCCGGAAAGAGGGCACTTTTGCGCGGTTGCGTCGTCAAAATCTCTCGACAACCACAAAGGGTGCCTTCGAGATTTTTCCTTGCACCCGCATCAAAATTGACCT
>DXIA01000003.1 GCA_019113125.1 Candidatus Pygmaiobacter gallistercoris
TCCTCAAGGCTGTGAATGACATCCTCGAGGTCAAATGCCTCATCCGAATAGAAGGCGGCGCCGAGCGCAACATAGTAAAGCGAATTCTCCGGCAGGACGCCCTCGACCCCCAGCGCCGCATCAAAGCTCTGTTTGAGCTTTGAGAGGAAGGTGATCGGCCCGCCCAGATACATCACATGGCCCTCGATTGGACGGCCCTGGGCCAGACCGCCGATCGTCTGGTTGACCACGGCGGCAAAGATCGAGGCGGCGACGTCCTCCTTGCGGGCGCCCTGGTTGAGCAGCGGCTGCACATCGCTCTTGGCGAAAACGCCGCAGCGGGAGGCGATGGTGTAGAGTTTCTCGCTGTGCAGCGCGGCCTCGTTCATCTCCTCGGGGGTCATCTTGAGCAGGGTAGCCATCTGGTCGATAAAGGCGCCGGTGCCGCCCGCGCAGCTGCCGTTCATCCGCACATCCATGCCGCCGGTGAGAAAGAGGATCTTCGCATCCTCGCCGCCGAGCTCGATGACGACATCGGTGTCGGGGGCGAGCCGCTGCGCGGCCACTCGGGTGGCAAAAACCTCCTGCACAAAGGGAAGGCGACAGCTGTCCGCCAGCCCCATGCCGGCGGATCCGGAAATCGCCAAAACCGCATGGCGGCCGGTGATCTCCTGTTCAATCCGGCGCAGCACTTCGGCCGCCTTGCTCACGATATGCGAGTAGTGCCGCTCGTAGGACTTGTAGACAATTTCGCCCTTGTCCCCGAGCACCACGCATTTGATGGTGGTGGATCCAATATCAAGACCTATTTTCAAAACAATTCCTCACAGTCATTATTATGGAAAACTGCCAAAAGGCAAAACAAATTTTTGTGCAACAAATCGCTGCCAATCTTAATCATTTTACACCTAAAAAAAAGAAAAAACAACCGATAGAATGTGAAAAAAACTGCCTTTTTCTCCCTGTTGCCCATCGGAAGGACATCTTTTCTTTTTCGGCGCAATCGGCTATAATGGGAGCATATGTAGAAATGGAAAAACGGCACGGATGGGATGGAGCGGAGAAACGGCATGAGAAAGATCAAAATGATCTGTATCGATCTGGACGGCACCCTGCTGATGAATGATCATCACACCATCCCCCCGCGCAACCTCGCGGCGATCCGCCGGGCGGTGCAGGCGGGGGTGGAGATCGTGCCGGCGACCGGGCGGATCTTTGCGCGGGTACCGCAGGAGGTGCAACAAATCGCTCAGCTGCGGTATGCGATTGTCATCAACGGGGCACAGGTGCTGGACCTCGAAAAGAAACGGCCCCTCTATGCCGCCTACCTGCCGGTGGAGACGGTGCTGCGGATCCTTGAGCGGGTCGCGCCGCTGGGGCTGATGCCGGAGATCTATCAAAAAGACCATATGCTGATCACAGGGGAGGATCTCGCCCGGCTGCGCACCACCGCGGTGGAGCGGGACCACCTGGAACATCTGCTCTGCCGGGAACAGCCGGTGGAGGACCTTGTCCGGCTTGTCCGGGAACACCCGGAAGGCATCTGTAAGGTCAATCTGCCCTTTTTTGCGGATCCCGATCTGCGGGCACAGCTGCGGCGGGAATTTGAGAGCTGGGGTGGACTGCAGTGCTCCACCTCGATGGGCAGCAACCTCGAGATCAACGCGTCAGGGGCGACCAAGGGCAGGGCGGTGGGTGCGCTCTGCGGCGCGCTCGGGCTCTCCCGGGATGAGGTGATGGCAATCGGGGACAGTGACAACGACATCGACCTGCTCCGGGCGGTGGGCTGCCCGGTGGCGATGGGGAATGCCAGCGCACAGGTGAAGGCGCTTGCGCGGATGCAGACCACAACCAATGAGGAGGCGGGGGTTGCCCTTGCCATTGAGGCCGCGCTGCGGGGAGAGATAGCATGATGGATTACATTGCACTGATGGAGCGGTTTGTTGCGGAAAATGAGGAGGAGAGACAGACAAAGCGGCTGTTGCTCGATACCTGCCGCGCCTTTCCCGATACCATTTTGACCCGGGAGAATGAGCTGGTGCATCTGACCGCCAGCGGCTTTGTGATGGATCCCGCTCTGCAGCGGGTGCTGATGGTGCACCACAATATTTATAACAGCTGGAGCTGGACGGGCGGCCACTGTGATGGGGATCCGGATCTGCTCGCGGTGGCGCTGCGGGAGGTGCGGGAGGAGACCGGTTTGACCCGGATAGAACCGCAGAGCGGTGAGCCGGCGAGCCTGGACATTCTGCCGGTGCAGGGACATTGGAAACGGGGACGCTATGTCTGCCCGCATCTGCATCTGTCGGCGGCGTTCGTGCTGATTGCGTCCCGGGAGCAGCCACTGCGGGAAAAACCGGATGAGAACAGCGGGGTGCAGTGGTTTGACGCGGCGCAGATCCCGCAGGTCTGTGCGGAACCTCAGATGATCCCGGTCTATGCGCGGATTCTGCGGCGGGCCCGGAGGCTCGGCGGGGTGACCCCGATAGACATATTCTGAGCGCGGGGCAGCGTAAAGATGGAGAAAAGGGATGCGATGCAAAACGGGCAAAGAAAAGACGGCTATGGCCGGCGGTCCCGAACAATGCGGCACGATGTGATGCCACGAAAAGGATGAGTAAAAATGGTGAAATATACGATCCCGCAATGGATCCTGTTCTTCTTTCTCTATGCGTTTTTCGGTTGGATCTGGGAGGTCTGTCTTGAACTGGTCAAAAAGCGGCGG
>DXIA01000131.1 GCA_019113125.1 Candidatus Pygmaiobacter gallistercoris
AACACCACAATTCGCCGATACCCCAGAATGATTATACACAAATCAGAGGCGATTGTCACTTTTTTAACGAAAAATTTTTAAATCTGCAAAAAAAAGGAAACGCAGCCCCGCGCAAACAAAACGGATGGACGCATACAATCGAAAAAAACGACCTGTCGCGCCGAAAGAAATCCCTCTTTTTCGAATGGAATGTGAACGGGATGTAAACCTTTTTCAGAATAAATTGACTTTTTTCCCCGCGCGTTTTATATTAAATTTGTTTTAGAGGTATCAGCCCGCAGCGCGGGCTGTTTTGGGTTGTGCGAGAAGGAGGAGCGCGGGTGTTCGGCTATGTTTTGCCAAATCGAAAAAAGCTGACCGAAGAGCAGCTCGCCCGCTACCAGAGCTGCTACTGCGGGCTGTGCCGGTCGCTCGGACGCCGCCACGGTCTGACCGCCCGCGCCGCGCTGACCTACGATATGACCTTTCTGGTGCTGCTGCTCTCCTCGCTCTACGAGCCGAAGGAGGAGCAGGGGACGGTTCGCTGTGCCGTCCATCCGACAAAACCCTGTCCCTACTGGAGCAACGAGATCACCGACTACGCCGCCGACATGAACCTCGCCCTCGCCTGTTACAACAGCCTGGACAACTGGAAGGATGACAAAAAGCTGAGCGGCCTTGCCGGCTACCGTCTGCTCTGCCGCCGGTGCGAGGGGCTGCGCAGCCGGTACCCCCGCCAGCTGCGGGCGATCGAGTACAGCCTCGACCAGCTGGCAAAGCTGGAGGAGAGCCGCGCCGGCGGGCCGGATGAGGCGGCGGGGTGTTTCGGCACCCTGATGGGGGAGCTCTTCGTTCTGCGGGAGGACCGCTGGTCGGTTCCGCTTCGGCGGATGGGGGCGGCGCTGGGCCGGTTCATCTACCTGCTGGATGCACTGGATGATTTCGAGCGGGACCGCCGCCGCGGCAGCTATAATCCGCTGCTGAGTCTTGATGGGCCGCATTTCTTTGAGCGGTGCCGGGAGATTCTGCTCTTGCAGATCGCAGAGGCGGCAAAGGAGTTTGAAAAGCTGCCGATTCTCAACGATGCCGATCTGCTGCGGAACATTCTCTATTCCGGCGTCTGGACCAAATACCAGCAGATTGCGGCCCGGTGGGAGAAAAAGACCGATGCGTCCGAAGAAGGAGGAGTTGGATGAACAGCGATCCCTATGCCGTGCTGGGCCTTGCGCCCGGCGCGTCGGACGACGAGGTCAAAGCCGCCTACAAGCGGCTGGCAAAAAAATACCATCCCGATCTCAACCCCTCCTCCGAGGCGGAGGAGCGGATGAAGGAGATCAACGCCGCCTATGACCAGATCATCAACCACCGGGTGGAGGGAACTGCCGCCGGGGGAGCCCAGGGTCCGTTTTACGGCTACGGTGGATCCGGTTACGGCGGCGGGCCGTCCGGCAGCAGGGGAGAGAACGCCGACCGGATGCGGGCGGTATACAACTACATCAACGCCCGCCACTACCGCGAGGCACTGCATCTGCTCGGGGAGATCGAGCCGCGGGATGCCCGCTGGTATTATTACAGCGCGGTGGCAAACGCCGGGCTGGGCAACCGGATCGCCGCGGTGGAGCAGGCCCGCAGAGCGGTGGAGCTCGAGCCCGGAAACCCCGAATACCGGCTCTTTTTCGAGCAGCTGCGGTCGGCCGGGGAGTTCTACCGCGACCGGGGCGAGGGGTATGGCGCGCCGGCGCCGGGGCTCGATCTCTGCTCCAGATTGTTCTGTCTGTTCTTCTGCTGCCCCTTTTTCCGTCCCTGCTGAGTTTCCGTCTTCGGTGTAGAAATCGAAAACCCAAATCAGCATCATTTTTGTGAAAAACCGAAAAGCTCGTTTTTTGCCTTGACTTGACGAGCCGGCTCTCTTATAATAGAAAAAACGCAAAGCGGCCAGGAGCGGCGCGGGGGGAAACCCCCTCCGGCGCCCGGGCTGCTTTTTTTCGGGCCGACGCGGCGGCGCCGGCGACAAAAGGCTTTGAGGAAAGGAGGATCCCCATGCGTCAAATTCT
The DNA here is from genome assembly GCA_019113125.1 of Candidatus Pygmaiobacter gallistercoris. Lineage (GTDB taxonomy): Bacteria > Bacillota > Clostridia > Oscillospirales > Ruminococcaceae > Pygmaiobacter > Pygmaiobacter gallistercoris. The sequence goes on from DXIA01000131.1 coordinate 2,034, forward strand.
CACCGGCGGTCAGATTTTTTCGAAAGACGGATTTTTGCGGGGGGATCTCGTCATCGAGGACGGTATTGTTTCCGAAATCGGTGCCGGTGATGCGAGCGGCGGCAATCCCGTCGTCAGCAAGGACAATTTCATCCGTTGTAACGGCAATCCCATTGATTGCCGGGGACTTTCCATTTTGCCAGGTCTCGTTGATGTCCATGTACATCTTCGAGAACCTGGCTTTTCTTTTAAGGAGACGATCGCAAGCGGCACCGCGGCCGCGGCGGCGGGCGGGGTGACGGCGGTATGCAGCATGCCGAACCTCGACCCCGCGCCGGACAACCCCGAGCATCTCGAGGTCCAGCGCGCGGCGATCCGCAAAGACGCGCGGGTGCGGGTGGTTCCGTTTGGCTGCATCACAAAGGGACAGCGGGGGACGGGGGCCCTCGCCGACCTCGAGGGGATGGCGCCCTATGTCGCGGGTTTTTCGGACGACGGCCGCGGGGTGCAGGAGGATGCATTGATGGAACAGGCGATGCGGCTGGCAAAGCGGCTGGACCGCCCGATCGTTGCCCACTGCGAGGACAACCGTCTGCTTTGCCCCGGCGGCTGCATCCACGCCGGGCGGTATGCCGCCGCCCATGGCCTTGTCGGCATCTCCTCCGAGAGTGAGTGGCGGCAGGTCGAGCGGGATCTGAAACTCGCCGCGAAGACCGGCTGCCGGTACCATGTCTGCCATGTCTCGACCAAGGAGAGCGTCGCGCTGATCAGGCAGGCAAAGCGGGCCGGGGTGGCGGTCAGCTGTGAGACCGCGCCCCATTATCTGCTGCTCTGCGAGGATGACCTTGCCGATGAGGGGCGGTTCAAGATGAACCCACCGCTGCGGTCTGCCGCCGATCGGGAGGCGCTGCTCGAGGGGCTGTGCGACGGGACGATCGACCTGATCGCCACCGATCATGCACCCCACACGGCAGAGGAGAAGTCCCGCAGGCTCGCGGGCAGCCTGATGGGGGTGGTGGGGCTCGAGACCGCCTTCCCGGTGCTCTACACGAAGTTGGTCCGCGGCGGGGTGCTCAGCCTGGCGGCGCTGGTAGAGAAGATGAGTCTTGCGCCGCGGCGGTTGTTCCGGCTGCCCGGTGGGCTGGAGAAGGGAAAACAGGCGGACCTCGCGGTCTTTGATCTTGACAGGGAATACATAGTCGATCCCGAACGGTTCTACTCGATGGGACGCGCCACCCCGTTTGCGGGCTGGCGGGTGCGGGGCGAGAGCCGGATGACGATGGTGAAAGGAGAGGTTGTATGGCAGCGGAATACACAAGAAAGATAGTGCTTGAGAACGGACAGGAGTTCTACGGCTACGGCTTTGGCGCGAAGGCGGAGGGGGTCAGCGAGATCGTCTTCAACACCTCGATGGTCGGCTATCAGGAGGTCATCTCGGACCCGAGCTACACCGGCCAGATGGTGGTGATGACCTACCCGCTGATCGGCAACTACGGGATGACCGACGAGGACTACGAGTCCCGGATTCCGACGATGGGCGGCCTGATCGTGCGGGAGTACAACGACAGCCCCTCGAATTTCCGGTACACCAAGACGGTGGGGGAGGTGCTCGAGGAGAGCGGCATCCCCGGGATTCAGGGCATCGACACCCGCCAGCTGACCCGGATCATCCGCAGAGAGGGCAGCCAGAAGGTGTTGATCTGCGAGCCCTACCTCGACCACGAGAGCGCGATGAAGAAACTCGCCGCCGCAAAGCTGCCGCGGGACACCGTTGCCCGGGTGAGCTGCAAAAAGCGGTGGTATTCCCGCACCGCCTCCCCCCGGTTCCATGTCGTCGCAGTCGACTGCGGCATCAAGCTGAACATCATCCGTCGGCTGGCCGAGCGGGGCTGCAATGTCACGGTGGTGCCCTACAACACCACCGCCGAGGAGGTGCTCGCGCTGCGGCCGGACGGGCTGTTCCTCTCCAACGGCCCCGGCGATCCGGAGGATGTCGTCGAGGTGATCGAGCTGGTGCGCCGGCTGCGCGGAAAGCTGCCGATCTTCGGCATCTGCCTCGGACACCAGATGATCTGCCTCGCCGGCGGCGCGAGGACCTATAAGATGAAGTTCGGCCACCGGGGCGGCAACCACCCGGTCAAGAACCTGCTGACCGGCAAAATCGAGATCACCAGCCAGAACCACGGATATGCGGTGGATACCGACAGCCTTGAAGGCACCGGCCTGGAGCTGACCCACGTCAACCTGCTCGACGGCACCGCCGAGGGGGTGCGCAGCAGGGAGGAGCGGCTGTTCAGCGTTCAGTACCACCCCGAAAGCGCACCCGGTCCGCAGGATTCGGCCTATCTGTTCGATCAGTTCCTCGCGCTGATGGAGGAGGACCAGAGGGAGAAACAGGCAAAGAGAGAGGAGGCGCGGCATCATGCCTAAGCGCACAGACATCCATAAAATTATGGTCATCGGCAGCGGCCCGATTGTCATCGGGCAGGCGGCCGAGTTTGACTACGCCGGCACCCAGGCCTGCCTCGCGTTGCGGGAGGAGGGGTATGAGGTGGTGCTGGTCAACTCCAACCC
>DXIA01000132.1 GCA_019113125.1 Candidatus Pygmaiobacter gallistercoris
AAAGGCCGCGCCGTTTTCATATCCTATCTCCCGCTTGGGGGCTCAGACTGGATGTACCAGGTTTTCTTTGTCGGCATGTTTGCCGTCCACGCCATACTTCTTGTTCTTACGGGATTCGAAGAACTTCGGCGCGACCTGCGGGAACATCGCGTAGGTCAGCACATCCTCCTCCTGGATCGCCCACTTTGCAGCCTCGGCCTTGAGTTTCTCCATCTCGGGCTCGAGGGTGTCGGCAAACCGGCAGGTGATCGGCTTCTCGTCGCCGAGGATCCGCTTGGTGAACTCCTCGCTGATCGGGGCGGGGGTCTTGCCGTAGTCGCCATGGACCAGGCCCTTGAACTCCTTGGTCACCATCTTGTACCGCTCGCCCAGGATGACATTGAAGACCGCCTGGGTGCCGACGATCTGGCTGGTCGGGGTGACCAGCGGCGGGTAACCGGCGTCCTCGCGGACACGGGGGATCTCAGCGAGCACCTCGTCCAGCTTGTCCTCCTTGCCGGCGTCCTTGAGCTGCTTGAGCATGTTGGAGAACATGCCGCCCGGCACCTGATAGAGCAGGGTGTTGGCGTCGACGCCCAGCGACTTCGGGTTGATCTGGCCGTTGGCGATGTACTTCTCGCGGAGCTTTGCGAAGTAGTTGCGCACGACATTCAGCTGGTTGAGGTCGAGGCCGGTGTCGTAGTCGGTGCCGCGCAGCGCGGCGACCAGGCTCTCGGTGGGCATATGGGAGGTGCCCAGCGCCAGCGGGCTCATCGCGGTGTCGACGATGTCGGCGCCCGCCTCGATCCCCTTGAGGATCGACATCGAGGCGAGACCCGCGGTGTAGTGGCTGTGGATATCCACCGGGATGCTCAGGGTCTCCTTGAGCTTCTTGACCAGGTCATAGCAGGCATAGGGGGTCAGCAGACCGGCCATATCCTTGATGCAGATCGAGTCGGCGCCCATCTCCTCGAGGGTCTTGGCGTAGGCGGCGAAATACTCGTTGTTGTGCACCGGGGACAGGGTGTAGCTGATGCAGCCCTGTACATGCGCGCCCTCCTTGTTGGCCGCCTTGATCGCGGTCTGCAGGTTGCGCGGATCGTTCAGCGCATCAAAGATGCGGATGATGTCGATGCCGTTTGCGACCGACTTCTGCACGAAGTACTCGACCGCGTCGTCCGCGTAGGGGCGGTAGCCCAGCATGTTCTGGCCGCGGAAGAGCATCTGCAGTTTCTGGTGGGGCAGTTCCTTGCGCAGGATCCGCAGACGCTCCCACGGATCCTCATCCAGAAAGCGGATGCAGGCATCGAAGGTCGCGCCGCCCCAGCACTCGACCGAGAAGTAGTTGACCTTATCCATTTCGGGCAGGATGGGACGCATCTCATCCATCGTCATACGGGTGGCCAGCAGCGACTGATGGGCGTCGCGCAGCACCACCTCGGTAATCTTGACCGGTTTCTTAGCCAAATCGATTCACCTCCGAAAAAATTGATCGCGCAGCCTTAGTTCAGCGAAACCAGCAGGTCGTTGACGTTGACGGTGTCGCCCTTGTTGACGTTGACCGAGGCGACGGTGCCGTCCTGCGGCGCGAGGATCTCGTTCTCCATCTTCATCGCCTCGAGGATGACCAGGATGTCACCGGCCTTGACCGAATCGCCGGCCTTGACCCGGACATCGAGGATGTTGCCGGGCATCGGGGCCTGCACGCTGACAGCGCCGGCAGCAGCGGGCGCAGCGGCGGGAGCCGGAGCGGCAGCGGGAGCGGGGGCAGCGGCCGGGGCCGGAGCAGCAGCGGGAGCGGCGACAGGGGCGGGAGCGGCGCCGGCGCCGACCTCCTCGACCACGACGTCATAGGCGGTGCCATTCACAGTGATATTGTAGCGTTTCATCTTTACATTCCTCCAGAATTAAATTATCAGATCGGAGCGGATGGGCAAAAGGCCCGCCTTACAGGCTGAGGTTGCCGTGCTTCTTCGGCAGCCGCTGTACCCGCTTGGTACCGAGAATATCCAGCGCGGCCACAACGGTTCCGCGCAGCGAGGCGGCATCTGCGGTCAGATCCGCAGCGCCCGCACGCACAGCGGCCTTCGCGCCGGCGCAGCGGGTCTGGTACTCCGCCGCGAGGGCGGCGGTGTCGCGTTCCAGATTGGTGGAGTTCTCCAGCTTGTCCTGCCAGAGGATGGTGACGGCGGCCTTCGGATCGACCGGGGCGATGACGGCGGTGTCCAGCGCGATGGTCAGATCGGCATTGCACAGCGCGGTATAGGCCGCGCCGATCGCCTTGCCGGTGATGACCGCGATCTTCGCGGTGGTCGCATCGGCATAGGTCGCGGCCAGACGGGCGGCAGCGCGCACCCCGCCGTTGACGTCATTGGCGGTGCTCTTGGCAAAGCCGTCGGTGTTCACGATGGTGACCACCGGGATGCTGAAGGCGTCGCACAGACGGACAAAACGAGCGGTCTTGGCGGTGCAGGCGGCGCAGAGGGTCTTGTCCGGGCCCGCGGTCGCCACGATGCCGACAACATTGCCGGACACCGTCGCCAGCGCGGTGAAGACGCCGCCGGCGTAATCCTTGTAGAACTCGACCATGTTGCCGGCGTCGGCAATCGCCTTGGCGGCCTTCTCGCCGGTGTACTTCGCCATATCCAGCGCGGCCTCGGGCGCCTGCGGGTCGAAGAGGGCGGGGCTGGACAGATTGTTGCCGGGCAGAATCCCGACCAGATCCGCAGCGGCCGAAACGGCGGCCTCAGCGCTCTCATAAACCAGCTCGACGATGCCGTCCTTCGCGGCCAGCTCGGCGCTGCCCGCCTTGGCGGTCTTGTCCCCCGCCGCGGCCGAGGTGAAGGGCGCGGTGAGGAAGAGCTCGGCGTCCTTTGCCATGATGGTCACGTCCGCAGCGGTCGCAGCGATCGCCTGGGACGCGGCGCAGGTGCCCAGAACCACCGCGATCTGGGGCACCACGCCGGAAATCCGGGCGCCCGCCTCGACCAGTTTCGCCGCGTCGGTCAGCGCCTCAAAACCCTCGGTCAGAACAGAGCCGTTGGAATCATAGAAGGTCACAACGGGGTATCCGGTCTTGGCGGCCAGATCCATCACCCGGACCATCTTCGCGACGTCCGCGCCGGTCAGCGCGCCGCCGTTCTGCGCCAGCGCATACGCCGGGCAGCCATTGGCGGTGCCGTAACCCGCGGCGACCGTGCCGTTCTCATCAGCATAAAGCTCGGTATACCCGCCCTCGTCGAAAAAGGCGGTCAGCGCATCCAGCTTCTGCTCATTTTTCTTTGTTGCAGCCATGTACAGCCCTCCTGCTCATAAATATCTTCGGTCCGCCGGCTTTCCCGATTTTTCGGAAGACACCGGGACTTTGTACCGAAAACCGAAATCAAGCTTATTATACTATTTTGATAAAAAAATCACAAGCCCGATTTGCGTAAAAATTAGCCGCAGTTTCCAAAAATCCTGCTGTTTTTCACCGGTTCGCACTCGCCCGGCACGAATGCCGCCGCCCAGTCCGCCAGCGCGGGGATCTCCCGGTTGAGCGAAAAGGAATCCGCCCCCTCGTTCTCCCCCTTGGCCACCGCCGCCCGGACCAGTCCGTCGAGCATCACGTTCTCGCTCGCCTCGGCGTCGAGGACCCGCGTCACCGTCTCCTCCCGGACAAACAGGCAGTAGCCGAGGTACTCCTTGCCGTCGGTCATAATGTAGCCCTCGAGCGGGCCGTCGAACCGCTCCCGGTTGAGCAGCGCGAGGACATCCGGCTCATCGATCGGCTTGATGGTGATCATCGCCGTCCCCTCCTCTCCCGCGCAATCGGGCCCTCCGGCCGGCGCTGTGCCGCCCGCTGCTGGGCGGACTGGGTGCGCGCCCGGCGCACCGCCTTGGAGGCCGAGGCCCGCAGCGCCGCAACCTCCTGCTTGGTCAGCGGCCGGTGCTGGCCGGGCTGCAGCATCCCGAGCTTGACCGGCCCCTCGGCGTTCCGCTTGAGCCGGATCACCGTCAGCCCGACCGCCTCGCACATCCGGCGGATCTGCCGGTTCTTGCCCTCGTGGATCGACATCTCGAGCACGGTGCGCTCGGGCTCATCCACCAGCACCCGCACCCCGGCGGGCTGGGTCTGCTCCCCGTCGTCGAGGGTGACCCCCGCCGCGAGGCTGGCGATCTGTTCCTCGCTCGCCCGCGGGCGCACCGTGACCCGGTAGAGCTTGGTCACCCCGTGGGAGGGGTGGGTCAGCAGGTTGGCAAACGCGCCGTCGTTGGTGAAGAGCAAAAGGCCTTCGGAATCCCGGTCGAGCCGCCCGACCGGGAAGACCCGGGCGGGGATGTCGGAGACCAGCTCCATCACCGTCTTGCGCCCCCGCTCATCCGACATGGTGGTGAGGTAGCCGCGGGGCTTGTGCAGCATCTCATAGATAAACTCCTGTTTCTTGGGCGGGCGGATGGTCTGCCCGTCGACCGACAGCAGGTCCTTTGCCATATCCATCTTGTCCCCGACCTGCACCGGCCGGCCGTTCAGCTTTACCCTGCCCTGCCGGATCAGCTCCTCCGCCGCACGGCGGGAGCAGATCCCGAGCTCGGACAGTGCTTTTTGAATCCTGGTATCTCTCACTTGTCTTCTCCTTTGTCCGCGTTTTGACAAAACGCCGTTTTTCAAAACGCCATCTTCACAGAAAATGCCGCCTGCCACCGCGGCAGACGGCTGATCTCAGCCGCGGTCCCCGCTCGTGCCGCGGGCCGCGTCCGGTTTCTCCTTTTTGAACATCTCCTGCAGCTTGTCCAGCACCTCGGGCAGCGCATTGATGATCCGGTCGGTGGTGTTGTTCTCCTGCGAGGCCAGCTGCAGCAGCTTGACCCCGCCGCCCGACACGATCAGAAAGGCGATCGGGGAGATCGAGACCCCCGCGCCCGAACCGCCGCCAAAGAGTTCTTTCGGGCTCTTGGACGGAAAATCCGACCCGCCGGAGGCAAAGCCGAAACTCACCTTGGACACCGGCAGGATCATCGTGCCGTCCGCCATCGTGATCGGATTGCCGATGATGGTGTTGCTGTCCACCATCTCCTTGATGCGCTGCAGCGCGACATCCATCAGTCCCTGAAGCGGATGCTCATTCATATCGTTTTACCTCCTGTCGCCGCGGTCTTTTGTTCTGTCGTCCCGCGCTTTTTTGCCGCGGGGCGCCCGGGTCCACCGCCGGGCAGCAGCCCGTCCTGCTGCAGCAGTCGGAATCCCTTGACCATCACTACCAACATTATAAACGGAGTAGCGCCTATTTTACAATAGAAACTTCTGCGGTATTTATTCTCCCCCGCAAAGTCGGGGATCAATTCAATCTGCTCGAATTTGAGATCCATAAAATTCTGAAGCGCGGCGATGAGCCCGTAAAACCAGCCGCTGAACCGCCCGTAGAAGAGGGCGGTGTCGGCCGCGTCCTCCCCCTGCAGCGGCAGCAGAATCCGGATCTTTCGCACCCGCAGCGCCGCGAGGGCCATCCGCAGGATCCCCGCCGCGTCCGCCGCGAGCCGGACCACCCGGGAGGCGGTCCACTCAAATTTCGCCGAGGGGCTGCGCTGTTTTTTCTGCTCCTGCGGCGGCTCCTCCCTTTGGGGCTGCTCTTTCTTCTTTTTCTTCTTCTCCCTAAAAGGATAGACGGTGAAGGTCAAAAAGAGCAGCTGCAGCCGGACGGTCAGCTGGTCGTACTTCAGTTCGGGGATCACCCAGACCGGCAGAAAGAGCAGCGCGGCGAGGAGCAGTACCAGCACCAGCAGCACCGCCGGCAGGATCCAGACGGCGCTCATCCGTCCTGCTCCCGCAGGTCGGCGGCCGCCTCTTCCATCCGGGCGGCGACCTCCTCGGCAGACATCTCATCCCCGTGCAGCGGCGGCAGCTCGCTGACCGACGAGATGCCGAAACTGCGCAGAAAGACGTCGGTGGTGCCGAACGCGATCGGCCGGCCGGGCAGATCCAGCCGTCCCTTCTCCTCGATCAGTCCCTTCTGGGAGAGGGACTGCACCACTCCGCTCGAGTCCACCCCCCGCACCTGCTCGATAAAGCTGCGGGTCACCGGCTGGTTGTAGGCGATGATCGCCAGCACCTCGAGCGCCGCCTGGGAGAGCGGAACGTTCCGCCGGTGGTCCAGTGCGGCCTTGACCTGCTCGCCGTAGACGGGCTTGGTGGCAAACTGCCAGTCTCCCTCAAGGCAGAGCAGCTGGATGCCATGGTCGTCCTCGGCGTATTCATCCTGCAGGTGTTCGCACAGCCGCTCGACCACCTGCGGCTCGATGCCGAGGGTCTGGGCCAGCTTGTCCGCCGAGACCGGCTCGGCCAGCGCAAAGAGCACCGCCTCGAGCGCCGCCTTATACTGTTTCAGATCCACCCTGTTTCCTCCTCCCGCGTTTGTGCAGCGTCAGCCGCGCGTCGCTGTCCACCGTGATCCTGCCCGCCTTGAGCAGCTCGAGCACCGCCAAAAAGGTGCCGATGTTCTCGCTGCGGCTCGCCGAGCGGCGGAAAAGAGCCGACAGATAATGCACCCGCCCCCGCACCAGATTGCGCAGCACAAAGACCACCCGGCTCGCCACCGAGACAAACGGGGTGGCGACCAGCGGCTCAAACCGCTCCTGGCTGGGTTGGCTGCGGCGCTGAGCGCCCCCCATCAGGTTGCCGTAGGCACGTTCCAGTTCGGCCGGGTCATGCCGGATCCGGTAGGTGTTGTCCAGCTCGACCTCAAGCGGCCGGCGCACCGCGACGAAGAGCCCCTGCGCCATCTGCCCGAGGGTCTGGGCCACCCGCTTGCAGGCGGCGTACTCGACCAGCTGGCCGGTCAGCTCCTCCCGCAGCTGGTCCTGCTCGTCGCTGCGGGGCAAAAGAAAGACCGATTTCATATAGATCAGCCGGGCCGCCATCTCGATGAACTCGCTGGTCTCATCGAGGCTTGCGCCCTGCGGGCCGTTGACGATCTCGAGGTACTGGTCGATCAGGCTGACGATCTCGATCTCGGCGATCTTCTTCTTGTTCTTCGAGATCAGG
>DXIA01000019.1 GCA_019113125.1 Candidatus Pygmaiobacter gallistercoris
CAGCGTCAGGCGACCAAGGACGCCGGCGCGATTGCGGGCCTCGATGTCAAGCGGATCATCAACGAGCCGACGGCTGCCTCGCTGGCCTACGGCATCGATAAGGAGAAGGATCAGAAGATCCTGGTTTACGATCTCGGCGGCGGCACCTTCGATGTCTCGATCATCGAGATGGGCGACGGCGTGACCGAGGTCCTCGCGACCGCCGGCGACACCCGGCTGGGCGGCGATGACTTCGATCAGCGGATCATCGACTACCTCGCCGACGAGTTCAAGAAGGAGAACGGCATCGACCTGCGCAGCGACAAGATGGCTGCCCAGCGTCTGAAGGAGGCCGCCGAGAAGGCGAAGATCGAGCTGTCCGGCGTGACCTCGACCGCCATCAACCTGCCCTTCATCACCGCCGACGCGACCGGCCCCAAGCACCTCGACACCACCCTCACCCGGGCGAAGTTCGATGAGCTGACCGCCGATCTGGTCGAGAAGACGATGGGCCCGACCCGTCAGGCGCTGTCCGACGCCGGTCTGACCCCGTCCGACCTGAGCAAGGTCCTGCTGGTCGGCGGCTCCACCCGGATCCCCGCCGTGCAGGAAGCGGTCAAGAAGTTCATGGGCAAAGAGCCCTTCAAGGGCATCAACCCCGACGAGTGCGTCGCGATCGGCGCGGCCATCCAGGGCGGCGTCCTGGGCGGCGACGTGCAGGGCATCCTGCTGCTGGATGTCACCCCGCTGAGCCTCGGCATCGAGACCTATGGCGGCGTCTGCACCAAGATCATCGACCGCAACACCACCATCCCGACCAAGAAGAGCCAGATCTTCTCCACCGCTGCCGACAACCAGCCCAGCGTTGAGGTCAATGTGCTGCAGGGCGAGCGTGAGTTCGCAAAGGACAACAAGTCGCTGGGTACCTTCCACCTCGACGGCATCCCCGCGGCCCCGCGCGGTGTGCCTCAGATTGAGGTCACCTTCGATATCGATGCCAACGGCATTGTGCATGTCTCGGCGAAAGATCTCGGCACCGGCAAGGAGCAGAGCATTACCATCACCGCCTCGAGCAACATGAGCAAAGAGGACATCGACAAGGCGGTCAAGGAGGCCGAGCAGTATGCGGCCGAGGACAAGAAACGCAAGGAAGAGGTCGAGACCCGCAACGCCGCCGACTCCCTGGTCTACCAGACCGAGAAGACGGTCAGCGAGATGGGCGACAAGATGACCGATTCCGAGAAGAGCGCGATCAACACCGCCAAGGATGCGCTGAAAGAGGCGCTCAAGGGCAACGACATCGCCCAGATCAAGGCGAAACAGGAGGAGCTCGAGAAGGCCGTCGGCGCGATGAGCCAGCGGGTGTACAGCGAGGCCGCACAGGCCCAGCAGGCCCAGCAGAGCGCGTCGGGCGCCCAGAGCACCGATGCCGGCAAGTCGGACGACGGGGTCGTCGACGCCGACTACCGCGAGGTCAAGGACGACAAATAAGTGAGGATGTCCCCGCCGGGTGCGGCGGGGGCCGAAACCGACAGAGCGTCGCTGCCAAAGCGGCGCGCTTTGTCGGTTTTGCGGGTAAAATGCAGCCGGGGAACCGGCGGATGCAAACATAGGGCGGCGAAAGACGCCGCTGCAAGGTAAGGTGACTTTCATTGGCAGAAAAACGCGATTACTACGAGGTCCTCGGCATCGCCAAGGGCGCCTCGGAGGATGAGATCAAGAAAGCGTACCGCAAACAGGCCAAAAAGTATCACCCCGATCTGCACCCCGGCGACAAAGAGGCCGAGGAGAAGTTCAAAGAGGTGAACGAGGCCTACGAGGTACTCAGCGATAAGGAAAAACGGGCCCGGTACGACCAGTTCGGTCACGCCGGGGTCGATCCCAACTACGGCGCCGGTGCAGGCGGTGGGTTCGGGGGCGGATTTGCCGGGTTTGACGGCAACATCGATCTCGGGGACATCTTCGGCAGCTTTTTCGGCGGCGGGTTCGGCGGTGGCCGGCGGCAGGCGAATCCCAATGCGCCCCGCCGCGGCGCCGATATCCGGGTCTCGGTGGCTCTCTCCTTCATGGAGGCGGCCAAGGGCTGCAAAAAGACCATCACGGTCAACCACCAGGACACCTGTCCCGAGTGCGGCGGCTCGGGCGCGGCGAAGGGCACCAGCCCCGAGGTCTGCCCCGACTGCGGCGGCCGCGGCGTCGTGACCACCCAGACCCGCACCCCGTTCGGGGTCATGCAGAGCCAGCGGCCCTGCAGCCGCTGCGGTGGCCGGGGCAAGATCATCAAGACCCCCTGCCGCAAATGCGCCGGCACCGGACGGGTGCAGAGCAGCAAGCGGCTTGAGGTCACCATCCCGGCCGGCATCGACGACGACCAGAGCCTTGCGATGCGGGGCCTGGGCGACAAGGGCACCAACGGCGGCCCCGCCGGCGACGTCATCATCATCGTGACCGTCCGGCCGGACACCCTGTTCGAGCGGGATAAATACGATGTCTGGGTGACGGTGCCGATCACCTTCTCCCAGGCGGTCAACGGGGATGAGGTCGTCGTCCCCACCATCGACGGCAAGGTCGAGTACAAGGTGCCCGAGGGCACCCAGAGCGGCACCGTCTTCCGTCTGCGGGGCAAGGGCATCCAGTACCTCAACGGCAAGGGGCGGGGCGACCAGTACGTCAAGGTCAGCGTCGAGATCCCCAAACGCCTCACCCGCACCCAGCGGGAGGCGCTCAAGAAGTTCGAGGAGACCCTCAAGGACGAGAACTACGAGCAGCGCAAGGGCTTTTTCAAGACGCTGAAGGAGATGTTCGGCGGCAACTAAAGCCGTCGGGCTGATTGCAGAACAAAAGAGAGCGGATTTAGGTGTGGCAGGATAAGAAAACAACGGTTCTGCCGTAGACTTTTGGCGTAGAAAGCACTTAGAGCGGCCCCCCAAGCCACCAAGGCTTGAGGGGCCGCTCTTTGCACTTTCTCCATCCAAAATTCTGGGGCAGAACTGCGAGGCACCGTAAAAAGGTCGATTTTGATGCGGGTGCAAGGAAAAGCACCGAAGGCACCCTTTGTGGTTGTCGAGGTGGTTTGACGCCGCAGCCGCGCAAAAGCGGCCTTTTTACGGCGTTGTTTTCTTATTCTGCCACACCT
>DXIA01000133.1 GCA_019113125.1 Candidatus Pygmaiobacter gallistercoris
AGTCCCGCCCCGCCTCGGTCAGGGTGAGCACCGGGCGGTCCCCCTCACTGCGCGCGAGCAGCCCCTGTTCGAGCAGCAGCGAGAAGAGCGCCCGCAGCTGGTCCGGGCTCCAGTCCCGCAGCGCGCCGTGGGCCGCGGTGGAGACCAGCGGGCTGTGCAGCAGTTTCTCATTTCGCATCCCACGCAGCAGATCCATCCAGGTGGTGATGCCGTAATGCCGACCGCAGCTGCCGATCGCCCGCAGTATGCAGGCAGCCGGGTCGGCGGCGTCCACCAGCTCGAACCCGGACAGGCAGACCGAGCAGTTGCCGCAGTAGGGGGCGGGGTGCTCGCCGAAGTACCGCAGCAAAAACTCCCGCAGGCAGCGGTGGGAGGTGGCGTAGAAGGTCATCTGGCGCAGCCGCTCGGCGTCCCGGCGGCGCAGCTGCTGCTGCATCTCGGGGGAGAGATCGGGGTTCGGCTCGGTCTGGTCGATCAGAAACTGATTGGTGATGACGTCCCGCCCGCTGTAGAGCAGGATGCAGTCGGCGGGGGAACCGTCCCGCCCGGCGCGGCCGGCCTCCTGGTAGTAGCTCTCGATGTTCTTGGGCATGTTGTAGTGGAGCACAAAGGAGACATTCGATTTGTCAATCCCCATCCCGAAGGCATTGGTCGCGACCATGATCCGGGCGCGGTCGTAGACGAAGGCGTCCTGGTTCTCCCGCCGCTCCTCCGCCGAGAGCCCCGCGTGGTACCGCACCGCCGAAAAGCCGTCGCGGCAGAGCCGCTCGGTCACCTCCTCCACCGTCTTGCGGGTGAGGCAGTAGAGGATGCCGCTTTTGTCTGGGTGGGTCTCGAGATAGTTGCGCACCGCGGTGTACTTGTCCGACGGGCTGAGCACCCCGAAATAGAGATTCGGCCGGTCAAAGCCGGTGACCAGCACCTGCGGGTCCTGCAGCCCGAGCAGCCGGAGGATATCCTCTCGCACCTCATCGGTCGCAGTGGCGGTGAAGGCCCCTACCACCGGGCGGCGGGGCAGGGTGGCGATGTAATCCGGGATGGTCAGGTAGCCCGGCCGGAAGTCCTGCCCCCACTGGGAGACACAGTGCGCCTCGTCGACGCAGACCATGCTGATCGGCTGTGCAGCCGAGAGGGAGAGAAAGGACTCGGTCATCAGCCGCTCGGGCGCGACATAGATGATCTTGTAGATCCCGGCGCGGGCGTTGTCGAGCGCCTTGTAGTACTGCCGCTCGGTGAGGGAAGAGTTGAGGTAGGCCGCCCGCACCCCCGACTGCACCAGCGCGCTGACCTGGTCCTTCATCAGCGAGATGAGGGGGGAGACCACGACGGTGATACCCGGCAGCATCAGTGCCGGCAGCTGATAGCAGATCGATTTGCCTGCGCCGGTCGGCATGATGCCCAGCACGTCCCGCCCGGCGAGCAGGCTGTCGATCAGGCTGCGCTGGCCGGGGCGAAAATCGGGATAGCCGAAGACCTCCCGCAGAAGCTGTTGTTGTTGATCCATGAAAAAACTCCCTCAGAATGCGGCCGCCGGAGCGCTGTGCGCCCCGGCGGCCGGATCTTTTTTTGTTTAGTGGGTGTAGCTGAGGTCGGCGGGTGTCCAGTTGGCGAGGACGGCGCACATATCCCTTGCGACCTCCCGCGCACCGGGCAGGTCATGGTCGCGGTAGTTGCCGCACTCCGCCTCATGGCTGCCGGGGATCTCCCCGTCAAACTGCGCGATGAAGGCGAAACTCTCCCGCACCAGGTCGATCGCCTCCTGCTGGGTGAGCCCCCGCACCAGCAGGTAGAACCCGGTGCGGCAGCCCATCGGCCCGACATAGATCACCCCGTCCTTGTAGCGGGAGTTGCGGGCATAGGTGGCAAACAGATGCTCAAAGGTGTGCATCGCCCCGCAGGAGAGATAATCCCCCTGGTTGGGCCGTTTCATCCGGATGTCGTAGGTCACGACATCCCCGTCGATCCGGGAGGTGTACATCCCCTTCTGCAGCTTGGTGTGGTCGACGGTAAAACTTGCGATCTTCTGAAAATTTTCAGCAGTGGGCTCCATCAAAATCCCTTCTTTTGAGAAAATTATTCCGGCATCGCGCGGATCAGCCCGCGCTCGGCGTCGACGACCACCTTCATGCCGTCCTTGAGGCGGCGGGTGGCGCCGATCGCCCCGACGATGACCGGCTTATCCAGCGTCAGCCCGACGATGGCGGCGTGGCTGTTGAGCCCCGGCTCCTCCGCGATGATCGCGGTGGCCCGTTTCATCACGTCGAGGATCGCATTGGTGGTCGAGGGCAGCACCAGCACGTCTCCGTTGCGGAACTTCGAGCGCACATCCGCCGCCGAGCGGCAGACGCAGACCCGGCCAGCGCCGATCAGCTTTCCGACCCCGGCGCCCGAGAGCAGCGAGGCGCCGACGAGATGCGCCTTGATCATATTGGTGGTGCCCGAGACCCCGACCGGCACCCCGGCGGTGATGACCGCCATGTCCCCCTCTCGCAGATAACCGGCCTTCTGGGCCAGGTTCGCCGAGGTCTCGATCAGCTCGTCGGTCGTCTTGACGATCGGCATCACCAGCGGCACGATGCCCCAGGAGAGACTCAGGTGCCGGTAGGTCTGCTCGGTGGTCACACAGGCGATGATCGGCGTGGTGGGGCGGTATTTGCAGAGCAGCCGGGCGGTCTGCCCGCTCTTCGAGACGGTGACGATCGCCTTGGCGTGGATGTCCATCGCGGTGGTGCAGGCGGCGTGGGCCATCGCGTCGGTCACCCCCATGTGGTCGTCCAGCCCGCGGTTGCGCAGCCGCTTGTCATAGTTGATGTCGCTCTCGGTCCGCTCGGCGATCGCGGACATCGTCCGCACCGCCTCGACCGGGTATTTGCCGGCCGCCGTCTCCCCCGAGAGCATGATCGCCGAGGTGCCGTCGTAGATCGCGTTGGCGACGTCGGTGATCTCGGCACGGGTGGGGCGGGGGTGGGAGATCATCGACTCGAGCATCTGGGTCGCGGTGATGACCGGCTTGCCGCTGCTGTAACAGTGCAGGATGATGTTCTTCTGGATGATCGGGATCTCGGTGAAATCGATCTCGACCCCCATGTCCCCGCGGGCGATCATCACCCCGTCCGAGACCGCGAGGATCTCCTCGATGTTCTGTACCCCCTCCCGGTTCTCGATCTTGGCGATGATCCGGATGTGGTCGCACTTGTGCCGGTCGAGCAGCTCCCGGATGTCCAGCACGTCCCGTGCGCAGCGGGTGAAGGAGGCGGCGATGAAGTCGAACCCGTTTTCGATGCCGAAGACGATGTCCTTTTCATCCTGTTTGCTCAGATAGGGCATCGAGAGCCGGACCCCCGGCACATTGACGCTCTTGCGGTCCGAAATCGGGCCGCTGTTGAGCACCCGGCAGCGGATGTCGGTCGCGTCGACCGATTCCACCGTCAGCGCGATCAGGCCGTCATCCAGCAGCAGCCGGGTGCCGGGGGTGACGTCCTGCGGCAGGTCGCGGTAGCTGACCGAGCAGATCTCGGCGGTCCCCTCCACCTCCCGGGTGGTGAGGGTGAAGATGGAATCCTTTTCGAGGAAGACCTTGCCCTGTGCAAATTTCCGCAGCCGGATCTCAGGCCCCTTGGTGTCGAGCAGGGCGGCGATCGGCAGATTGAGTTCCTCCCGGACACGGCGCAGCATGTTCAGCCGGTTGAGATGATCCTCATAGCTGCCGTGGGAAAAGTTGAACCGGGCGACATTCATCCCCGCGAGGATCATTTGCCGCAAAGTCTCCTCCGAGTCGGTTGCGGGTCCAAGGGTGCAGATAATCTTTGTCTTCCGCAAGGTAAGTCCTCCTTTTATGAAACTTTTTTTGCAATCAGAGTTATTATACACGATTCGGATGAATTTGCATACCGGTTTCACAATCTTTACATGCCAAAAATGACGATGAAAAGGCGATTGTTTTTGCCGTCCCCTGTGTGGTATAATAAATGCACTGGAAAGAAACATTCTGGACAGACAGGAGTGTAAAACAAGTATGGAAAAAAGAGTTTTTGTTGTCGTGCTGGACAGCTTTGGCATCGGCGCCGAGCCGGATGCCGCGGCGTTCGGCGATGAGGGGACCAACACGCTGGGCGCGATCGCCGGCCATCCCAACTTTAATTGCCCGAACATGACCAAGATGGGCCTGTTCAACATCGATGGAGTCGAGGGTGCGAAGTGCGACGCCCCCGTCGGCGCCTATGCCCGCCTGCAGGAGCAGAGCATGGGCAAGGATACCACCATCGGCCACTGGGAGATCGCGGGTGTCGTCAGCCCCAAGCCGCTGCCGACCTTCCCCGACGGATTCCCCGATGAGGTCATCGCTGAATTTGAGCAGAAGACCGGCCATAAGGTGCTCTGCAACAAGCCCTATTCCGGCACCCAGGTGCTCAAGGACTACGGCGAGCAGGCGATGGCGGAGGATGCCCTGATCGTCTACACCAGCGCGGACAGCGTGTTCCAGGTGGCGGCGAACGAGGAGCTGGTTCCGGTGCCCGAGCTCTATCGCTACTGCGAGATCGCCCGCGAGATGCTCAAGGGCGAGTACGGCGTCGGCCGGGTCATCGCCCGCCCGTTCCTGGGCAAGACCGCGGACACCTTCTACCGCACCACAAACCGGCACGACCTGAGCCTCAAGCCGCCCCGCGCCACCATGCTGGACCTGCTCAAGGGCGCCGGCAAGGATGTCATCGCGGTCGGCAAGATCTTCGACATCTTCGACGGCGAGGGTGTGACCGAGAAGATCAAGACCACCGGCAACACCAACGGCATCGCCTTCACCAAGGCGCTGCAGACTCGCGACTTTGACGGTCTGGCCTTTGTGAACCTGGTCGACTTCGACATGCTTTACGGTCACCGCCGCGACGTCGCCGGCTATGCCGCCGCCGCGACCGAGTTCGACAACTTCCTCACCGACTTCATCCCCGGCATGCGGGAGGACGATCTCCTGATCGTCACCGCCGACCACGGCTGCGATCCCTCCTACACCAAGACCACCGACCATACCCGCGAGTATGTGCCGATGCTGGTCTGCGGCAAGAAGGTCAAGGCCGGGGTCAACCTGGGCACCAAGCTCTGCTTTGGCACCATCGCGAAGACGGTCTGCGAGTACCTCGGCGTCGACGCGAGCTCGCTGGACGGCGAGAGCGTGCTGGGCGAGATCATGGCGTAACACAAGCTTTACAGCATAAAAAATGCGGGGCAGTCATCTACAGATGACTGCCTCGTCTTTTTTTGCATCAGAGCGGTCAGCGCCCTCTGCGGACCAGCCCCGCAATGCCGAGCACGACGCCGTAAAAGACCGCCGCGACCGGCCAGATGATCCAGCTGCGGTGCCAGTTCATGAAGTAAAAGCTCACCGCAAGGTAGACCGCGGTGACGGCGCACCAGTAGATCACCGCAAGGGGTTCCGACTGTTTTGTCTCAAACTTCTTTTCCCGGGTGAAGTCCCCCTCCTCGAGCAGCCGCAGAAACCCGCCCTGAATGCAGCAGCTGCGCACCAGCAGAAAGACCCCGCCCGCGACCAGCACAAAGAGCAGCAGCACCCCGATGACGACGGCCATGCCGTCCTCCGACAGCGCGGCCGAGACCAGCAGCGGGATCACCGAGAGGATGCAGAGCGAGACCCCGGCGACCAGCGAGACGGCGTGGGTGGGGGCGTAGGCGTCCCGCTGCTTTTTGACGATGCCGGACACCCCGTAGGCGAGCTCAAAGGGCTCCTTGTCAAGAAATTCGTACTGCTCGAGCGGGCGGCCGAAGAGCAGAAACAGCGCGACCGCCGCCGCGACCATCACAAAGAGGACCGGCAGGCCGACCCCGACCGCCACCGCCTCGGGCAGCGCGTAGCCCCCCTCCTTGTCCGAGAGCGCCCCGAACAGGATCAGCAGGGTGGGGGAGAGGATGCAGAGCGCCACCCCGAGGGCGATCTTGCCCGATGCACGGCGGACAAGAGAGAGGTATTCGTTCGCCTCGGCAAGGGTGAAGACCCGCACCGGATCCGACGCGTCCACGGCGGATCCGGGTTGCTCCGGTTCGGGCGGAGAGAGCTCTTCAGAATCCTTGAGCAGAAAATCGGTGCTCACCCCGAACAGGCTGCTCAGTTTCAGAATCTTGTCGAGATCCGGAATTGAGGCGCCGCTCTCCCATTTTGAGACCGATTGCCGGGAGACCCCAAGCTGTCCGGCGAGCTCCTCCTGAGACCAGCCGTTTTTCTTTCTCAGTTCGATTAGCTTATCTGCGAGTATCATGCTGTTTCCTCCTGCCGTGTTGTTGTCTGGCTCAAGGATACCAGAATCGCCCCGTGCAGCCCACCAAGCCGGCTTGGAAATTTGTCAACCGGCGGTTGCAAAAGGAAAAAACGGCGGTTTACAGCGACGCTCCCAGCGCCCGCGCCTCGGCCAGCTGCTCCGGTTTTTTGAGGATCGCGCCCGCCTCGAGGTTGCCGCCGGCACAGACCATGCCACAGCAGCTCCAGCCGAGATTCTCGGCCATCGAGGTGAAGTAGAACCGGATCGGCTCAAAGGTGTTTGGGAAGTTGTCCTCCGCCGCCATCAGCATGCCGGCGGTCTTGATCGGGTTGCGGTAGTTGGGGTCGAGCTCCGCGACCGCGAACAGCCGGTCGATCGCCGCCTTCAGCTGGCTGCTGAATCCCCAGTAGTACATCGGGGAGGCGAAGATCACGATGTCGGCGCTGCGGTATTCGGGATAGATTTTGAGCATGTCGTCCTTCTGTACGCAGGGCGCCTCGGGGTCCTTGCCGCCGCGGCAGCAGCCCAGACATCCGCCGATCTTCATTCGGCACAGATCAAACCGGACGACGGTGTGCCCGGCCGACTGCGCCCCCTCGGTGAAGGCCTCGATCAGTGCGGCGGTGTTGCCGCTGGGACGAGGGCTGCCGTTGAGGA